>NZ_JBSHKH010000034.1:66807-72781 GCF_053643595.1 Streptomyces sp. NPDC055506
GAGCTACCGAGGAATGCCTCGTTGCATCGAACGTACCTACCTGGGTATCCGCCAGGGGGCGCTCGCTCGCTGCGACACATACATTAGCGCAAGCAGGGGGGTGCTCCGCCAATCGGTACCCCGCGGGGCGCCGACACCGCACCGGAGACCTACGCAAGGGAAGGGTGGCCGCCATGCGTTACCGGCTCACGTTCGTCGCCGGAGTCGTCCTGGGTTACGTGCTGGGCACGAGGGCCGGACGCGAGCGCTACGAACAGCTGAAGAAGACGGCCCAGCAGTTCGCGCAGAACCCGGCCGTCCGCAACACCGCGGAGTCGGCGGCCCACCAGGGCCGTGAGTTCGCGGGCAAGGCGTACCACGTGGTGAGCGACAAGGTCGGGGACCGCGTCCCCGAGTCGGTCGCCGACCGGGTCCGCCACCTCCGCGACCGCGCCACCCACAACGGCGGCGAAGACGACTGGGGCACAAGCAACACGTAACAGTTCCTTCTCAGACGCCAGGCACACCCCGCTCCCTCAAGGGGCGCGGGGAACTGCGCGACCAGCCACGACGAGGGCCGCACCCAGAAGCCGGCACGGGGCCCCACGGCGCCCACCGCCCCGGCCAGCGCAGCGGTACGGCAGAATTTTGGCCATGGGGATAGTCGCCGGGTTGGACAGTTCGCCCGATTTCACTCGTATCGTCGTCTGTGACACGGACTCCGGAGCCGTGCTCAGGCAGGGATATGCGCAGCATCCGGTGGAGAGCCCCGAGGGCGGCGGCCGGCCGTCCGACGTCGACCCGCAGGCCTGGCTGCTGTCCCTGGGCGAGGCGGCGGGCGGCGGGCTCCTCGAAGGCGTGCAGGCCATCGGCGTGTCGGCGCAGCAGAACGCCGTCGTGCCGCTGGACGCGCAGGGCAACACCGTGCGACCGGCGATGGTCGGCAGCGACAAGCGGACGCAGGTCGCGGCGGCCGATCTGGTCGACGCGCTCGGCGGGCGCGAGGCGTGGGCGCAGGCGGTGGGCTGTGTGCCGCAGGCCGCGCAGCCGGTGACGAAGCTGCGCTGGCTGGCCCGGACCGAGCCCGAGAACGCGCAGCGCACCGCGATCCTCCTGCAGGCGCACGACTGGCTGGTGTGGCAGTTGCTGGGGAGGCCGGTCAGAAGAACCACCGACCGGGGCGGGGCGTCCGGCACCGGGTACTGGTCGGCGGCGACCGGCGGCTACCGGCCCGATCTCGTCGAGCTGGCGCTCGGGCAGCAGGTGATGCTGCCGGAGGTGATCGGCCCGGCGGACGCGGCGGGCCGGACGCCGGAGGGGCTGCTGATCTCCGTAGGGACCGGCGAGACCATGGCGGCGGCGTTCGGGCTGGGCATCGGCCTCGGGGACGCGGTCGTGTCGCTGGGGGCGTCCGGGTCCGTGATGGCCGTACACCCCGAGGCGCTGGTCGACGGGTCCGGGATGATCACCGCGCTGGCCGACGCGACCGGCATGCATCTGCCGGTCGTCACCACGTTGAACGCCGTACGGACGCTGCGCGGGACCGCCGAGCTGCTCGGGCTGCCCGATCTGGAGAGCCTGTCCGACCTGGCGATGAAGTCGACGCCGGGGTCGCACGGGCTGGTGCTGCTGCCCTATCTGGAGGGTGAGCGGACGCCTAACCTGCCGCACACCGCCGGGACCCTGGCGGGGCTCCGGCGTGAGTCGATGAAGGCGGAGCATCTGGCGCGGGCCGCGTTCGAGGGCATGCTGTGCGGGCTCGCGGACGCGCTGGACGTGCTGCGCGGCCGGGGTGTCGAGGTCCGGCGGGTCTTCCTGCTCGGGTCGGCCGCCGAACTGCCCGCCGTGCAGGCCGCCGCGCCCTCGCTGTTCGGGACGCAGGTCGTGGTGCCGCAGCCCGCCGACTACGCCGCGATCGGCGCCGCCCGCCAGGCCGCGTGGGCCCTCGGCGTGTCGCAGGGTGCCCTCGACGCGCGCACCCCACCGGCCTGGCAGGGCGCGGTCGCGCAGGTGCTGGAGCCGGGCGAGGACCTGGCGGTGGGCCAGGCGGTGCGGCAGCAGTTCGTGGCGGTACGGGAGCAGACGCACCCGGGGGCGCTCCGGTAGCGGGCCCCTGTTGGGTTAATTCGGTTGAGGTAACGCGGGTGGAGTGTTCGACGATAGGGGCCAGGGGCAACCATCCGCCCCGTCGCCCACTCCGAGAGAAGCAGCGTGCTCATACGACTTCTGCGGACCTATCTCAGGCCCTACAAGAGACCCATAGCCCTGCTGGTGCTGCTGCAGTTCCTGCAGACCTGCGCCACGCTCTACCTGCCCACGCTGAACGCGGACATCATCGACCAGGGTGTCGTGAACGGCGACACCGGCTACATCGTGGGCTACGGCGGTCTGATGATCGGCATCTCGCTGGTCCAGGTCGTGTGCAACATCGGTGCCGTGTACTACGGCGCCCGTACGGCCTCGGCGCTCGGGCGGGACCTGCGGGCGTCCGTGTTCGACCGGGTGCAGTCGTTCTCCTCGCGTGAGCTGGGGCACTTCGGGGCGCCGTCGCTGATCACCCGTACGACGAACGACGTCCAGCAGGTGCAGATGCTGGCGCTGATGACGTTCACGCTGCTGGTGTCGGCGCCGATCATGTGCGTGGGCGGCATCGTGCTGGCGCTCGGCCTGGACGTTCCGCTGTCCGGGGTGCTGGTGGCGGTCGTGCCGGTGCTGGGCATCTGCGTGACGCTGATCGTGCGGCGGCTGCGGCCGCTGTTCCGGGCGATGCAGGATCGTCTCGACACGGTGAACCGGGTGCTGCGCGAGCAGATCACCGGCAACCGGGTGATCCGCGCCTTCGTCCGGGACGAGTACGAGCAGCAGCGCTTCCGGAAGGCCAATACCGATCTGACCGAGTTCGCGCTGGGCACCGGAAATCTGCTCGCGCTGATGTTCCCGATCGTCATGACGGTGGTGAACCTGTCGTCGATCGCCGTGGTGTGGTTCGGCGCGCACCGCATCGACAGCGGCGGGATGCAGATCGGCGACCTGACGGCGTTCCTCGCCTATCTGATGCAGATCGTCATGTCCGTGATGATGGCCACCTTCATGTTCATGATGGTGCCGCGCGCGGAGGTGTGCGCCGAGCGCATCCAGGAGGTGCTGGACACCTCCTCCAGCGTCGTACCGCCGTCGGCGCCCGTACGGGAGCTGCGCCGGCACGGGCATCTGGAGATCCGGGGGGCCGGCTTCCGCTATCCGGGTGCCGAGGAGCCGGTGCTGCGGTCCGTGGACCTGCTCGCCCGGCCGGGCGAGACGACCGCCGTCATCGGCTCGACCGGCAGCGGCAAGTCCACGCTGCTCGGGCTGGTGCCGCGGCTGTTCGACGCGACCGACGGGCAGGTGCTCGTGGACGGTGTCGGGGTGGCGGAGATCGATCCGGTGCTGCTCGCGCGGACCGTCGGGCTGGTGCCGCAGAAGCCGTATCTGTTCGCGGGCACGGTGGCGACGAATCTGCGCTACGGCAATCCGGACGCCACCGACGAGGAGCTGTGGCACGCGCTGGAGGTGGCGCAGGGCAAGGAGTTCGTCGAGCGTCTGGAGGGCGGGCTCGACGCGCCGATCGCGCAGGGCGGGACGAATGTCTCCGGCGGTCAGCGGCAGCGGCTCGCCATCGCCCGGACCCTGGTGCAGCGGCCCGAGATCTATCTCTTCGACGACTCCTTCTCCGCGCTCGACTACGCCACGGACGCCGCCCTGCGGGCCGCGCTGGCGCAGGAGACCGCCGAGGCGACCGTCGTGATCGTCGCCCAGCGGGTGGCGACCATCCGGGACGCCGACCGGATCGTCGTCCTCGACGAGGGCCGGGTCGTCGGCACCGGCCGGCACCACGAGCTGATGGCGGACAACGAGACCTACCGGGAGATCGTGCTCTCCCAGCTCACGGAAGCGGAGGCTGCCTGATGGCCGGGCCGATGGGGCGGATGATGGCCGGGGGCGGCCCCGACCAGCGCTCGCTGGACTTCAAGGGGTCGGGCAAACGCCTGGTCGCGCGGTTCCGGCCGGAGCGGCTGACCATCTGTGTGCTGCTGCTGTGCGTGGTGCTGAGCGTCGGCCTCAGCGTCGTCGGGCCGAAGATCCTCGGCAAGGCGACCGACCTGGTCTTCGCGGGCATCGTCGGGCGGGGCATGCCCGAGGGGGCGAGCAAGGAGCAGGTCCTCGACTCCATGCGGCAGCGCGGGGACGGTGACGTCGCCGACATGCTGCGCAGCACCGACTTCACCCCGGGCGAGGGCATCGACTTCACGTCCGTGGGGCATGTGCTGCTGCTCGCGCTGGGCGTGTTCATGGTGGCGGGGCTGCTGATGGCGGTGGCGACGCGGCTGGTGAACCGGGCCGTGAACCGGACCATGTTCCGGATGCGCGAGGACGTGCAGACGAAGCTGTCGCGGCTGCCGCTGTCGTACTTCGACAAGCGTCAGCGCGGCGAGGTGCTGTCCCGGGCGACGAACGACATCGACAACATCGGGCAGACCCTCCAGCAGTCGATGGGGCAGCTCATCAACTCGGTGCTGACCATCATCGGCGTCCTCGCGATGATGTTCTGGGTCTCCTGGATCCTGGCGCTGGTCGCGCTGGTGACCGTGCCGCTGTCGTTCGTCATCGCCACGCGCGTGGGCAAGCGGTCGCAGCCGCACTTCGTGCAGCAGTGGCGTACGACGGGCAAGCTCAACGCGCACATCGAGGAGATGTACACCGGGCACACCCTGGTGAAGGTGTTCGGGCGGCAGCAGGAGTCGGCCGAGCAGTTCGCCGAGCAGAACGAGGCGCTGTACGAGGCCGGGTTCCGGGCGCAGTTCAACAGCGGGGTGATGCAGCCGCTGATGATGTTCGTGTCGAATCTCAACTATGTGCTGGTCGCGGTCGTCGGCGGGCTGCGGGTCGCCTCGGGCTCGCTGTCCATCGGTGATGTGCAGGCCTTCATCCAGTACTCGCGGCAGTTCTCGATGCCGCTGACGCAGGTCGCGTCGATGGCGAACCTGGTGCAGTCGGGTGTCGCCTCGGCGGAGCGGGTCTTCGAGCTGCTGGACGCGGAGGAGCAAGGGGCCGATCCGGTGCCGGGTGTGCGGCCCGAGGAGTTGCGCGGGCTGGTGGCGCTGGAGCGTGTGTCGTTCCGCTACGACCCCGAGAAGCCGCTGATCGAGGACCTGTCGCTGAAGGTCGAGCCGGGGCAGACGGTGGCCATCGTCGGGCCGACAGGGGCCGGCAAGACGACGCTGGTGAATCTGCTGATGCGGTTCTACGACGTCACGGGCGGGCGCATCACCCTCGACGGGGTCGACATCGCGCGGATGTCCCGGGACGAACTGCGGGCCGGGATCGGCATGGTGCTCCAGGACACCTGGCTGTTCGGCGGCACGATCGCGGAGAACATCGCGTACGGGGCGTCCCGGAAGGTGACCCGGGGGGAGATCGAGGAGGCGGCCCGGGCCGCGCACGCGGACCGGTTCATCCGTACGCTGCCGGACGGGTACGACACGGTGATCGACGACGAGGGGACCGGGGTCAGCGCGGGCGAGAAGCAGCTGATCACCATCGCCCGGGCGTTCCTGTCCGACCCGGTGATCCTGGTGCTGGACGAGGCGACGTCGTCGGTCGACACCCGGACCGAGGTGCTGATCCAGAAGGCCATGGCGAAGCTGGCGCACGGGCGTACGTCGTTCGTCATCGCGCACCGGCTGTCGACGATCCGGGACGCGGACGCGATTCTCGTGATGGAGAACGGGGCGATCGTGGAGCAGGGGACGCACGGGGAGCTGCTGGCGTCGGACGGGGCCTATGCGCGGTTGTACAAGGCTCAGTTCGCGCAAGCGGTGGCGGAGGTCGACTGAGTCGCCTTCCGGGGTGCCATGTGGTGTCGTGTGGCGCCTGCGGGCCGGTGGGGGTGGTTCGCGCAGTTCCCCGCGCCCCTGAAGGGACGTCAGCTGCACGGGCCTCAAGGGGCGCGGGGAAC
>NZ_JBSHKH010000035.1:0-72542 GCF_053643595.1 Streptomyces sp. NPDC055506
GTCACACGCCCGCGTAGGAGTGCTTGCCGGAGACGAAGATGTTCACGCCGTAGTAGTTGAACAGCCAGCAGCCGAAGGCGAGAAGGGCCAGGTAGGCGGCCTTGCGGCCCTTCCAGCCGGCGGTGGCGCGGGCGTGCAGGTAGCCGGCGTAGGCGACCCAGGTGATGAAGGACCAGACCTCCTTGGGGTCCCAGCCCCAGTAGCGGCCCCAGGCGTCGCCGGCCCAGATGGCGCCCGCGATGATCGTGAACGTCCACAGCGGGAAGACGGCGGCGTTGACGCGGTAGGCGAACTTGTCCAGGGACGACGAGGCGGGCAGCCGCTCCAGCACGGAGGTGGCGAAGGTGCCGGGCGTGCCGCCGCCCGCCAGCTTGGTCTCGTAGGAGTCCTTGAAGAGGTACAGGATCGTCGCGACCGCGCCGACGTAGAAGACCGCGCCGCAGAAGATCGCGGTCGAGACGTGGATGTACAGCCAGTACGAGTGCAGCGCCGGGACCAGCTGGTCGCTGGCGGTGTAGAGGACCGTGACGGCCAGACCGAGGTCGAGCAGGACCGTGGTGACCAGGAACAGCCCGAGCCAGCGGACGTTCTTCCTCAGGGCGAGCAGCGCCAGGTACACGCCGACGGCGACCGTGGAGAAGGTGATGTTGAACTCGTACATGTTGCCCCACGGCGCCCGCTCCACCGAGAGGGCGCGGGTGAGGACACCGCCGAACTCGACCAGGAAGGCGAGCACGGTGAGGGAGATCGCGATCCGGCCGTACAGGTCGCCCTGCTCGTCCCCGCCGGCCGCGCCGGGCCCGTCCGGCACGTCCCGCTGACCGGACGCGGCCCGCACGGTGACCTTCGGCCGCTCCAGGACGGCGGTGCCGCCGGCCTTGTTCACGGTGACGGCCGGGGCCGCCTTCTTCTCGGCCTGCCCGGTGAGCGCGGCGGCGGTACGGGCCACCTTGCTGCGGCTGCCGAAGATCCACTCGGCGATATGGGCGAAGAAGGCCAGGGTGTAGACGGCCATCGAGGAGTAGATCAGCACATTGCTGATGCTCGCGAGATTTTCGTTGGTGGCGGCGGCGAGAGTCACTGCTCAGCCCCTTCGGCAGCTACGGGGGTGTCGGTGCCCGGCTCCTGGTCGGCGTCGGGGGAATCTGCGGGGTCGTCGGGGTCGGGCGCGCCCGGGGCCTCGTCGTAGAGGATTCCGGCGAGGTCGCCCAGTTCCTCCGGAACCTTGGCGGACTCGCTGCGGCCGAGGCCGGCCATCTCGACGACGGTGACGCCGTCGGCGCCTCGGACCGCGCGCACCCAGACGCGGCGGCGCTGGATGAACAGGGAGGCGGCGAGGCCGCCGATGGCGGCGATGGCGCCGGCGAGGGCCCAGCCGCCGCCGGGCTCCTGGACGACCTGGAAGCCGGCCCACTCCTTGACGGTCTTGCCGAAGGTGACCGAGCCGGCGCCGTTCGGGAGGGTCATGGAGTCGCCGGGCCGCAGCAGCCGCTTGAACAGCTTGCCCTTGGAGTCCTTGAACTCCTTCATGTTGGTCTTGTCCATCTGGTACACGCTCTGCGGGATGCCCGAGTCGGCCCCCAGGTCGCCGTGGTAGGCGGACAGTGCGAGCACCGGGGAGTCCAGCGCGGGGAACTGCGACAGCATCGTGCCGCTGGCGTGGCCGCCGTAGGTCGGCACGAAGAACGCGTTGAAGCCGAGCTGTTCCTTCTTGCCCTGGGCGTTGCGGTAGCCGTCGAGGACCTTGACGACGCCGGAGGAGGTGACGTTGGCGTCCAGCGGCAGCAGCGGCACGGCGTCCTCGTAGACGACCTTGCCCGTGGCGTCCCGGACGGTGATGACGGGGGCGTAGCCGTGGCTGACGAGGTAGACCTTGGAGTCGCCGATCTCCAGGGGGTGGTTGACCTTGACGGTGGTCTTCTCGTCCTTGCCGTACGGGCCCGCGCTGTAGTCGAGGGAGGCCTGGTACGTGCGCGGGGTGCCCTTGTTGGGGCCGGTGCGCTCGTAGGTGCCGGTGAACTTCTTCAGGTTGAAGCTGAACGGCACCAGGTCGTCGGACGTGAAGAGGTTGCCGGACTTGAAGTCGTCGTACTGGGTGAGCGTGTTGGAGAAGCCGGCGCCCTCGACGACGAGCTTGTTGCCCTCGGACTTGTACAGCTGGCCCCAGGCGAAGGCGACCAGCATCACGATGAGGGCGATGTGGAAGACGAGGTTGCCCAGCTCGCGCACATAGCCCTTCTCGGCGGCGACGGCGTCACCGGCGAGGTGGGCGCGGAAGCGGCGCTTCCTGAGCAGGGCCAGGGCGGCCTCGTGCACCTGCTCGGGTTCGGCCGTGGTGCGCCAGGTGGTGTGGGCGGGCAGCCGGTTCAGCCGCTTGGGCGCGCCCGGCGGGCGGCCGCGCAGCTGGCCCACGAACTGCCAGGTGCGGGGCACGATGCAGCCGATGAGGGAGATGAACAGCAGGATGTAGATCGCGGAGAACCACACCGAGCCGTAGACGTGGAACAGGCCGAGCTTGTCGTAGATCTCGCCGAGGGTCTCGTGGTTCTTCCGGAAGTCGGCGACCTTCGTCTCGTCGACGCCGGACTGCGGGATGAGCGAGCCGGGGATCGCGCCGAGGGAGAGCAGCAGGAGCAGCAGCAGCGCGACCCGCATGGAGGTCAGCTGGCGCCAGAACCAGCGGGCCCAGCCGATGACGCCCAGGGCGGGCAGGTTGGGCAGGTCTTCCTTGGGGGCGGTGGACAGCTGGGAGCCGGCGGCGCCCAGGTCCTGGTCCTCACCGGCGGGCGGGGCCGGGTCGGGGGCGGTGGTCTTGCTCATCGATCAGATCCCCACAGTGAAGCCGTCGGACCAGACCTGCATCTCCTGCACGATGCGGTCCCACGCGCCGGTCAGCAGCAGCAGACCGGTCACGATCATCATGGTGCCGCCGACCCGCATCACCCAGACGTAATGGCGCTTGATCCACCCGAAGGCTCCGAGGGCCTTGCGGAAGGCGACCGCGGCGAGCACGAACGGCACGCCCAGCCCCAGACAGTACGCGACGGTCAGCAGGGCGCCGCGTCCGGCGCTGCCCTGGTCGGAGGAGAGGACCAGCACGGAGGCGAGGGTGGGGCCGATGCAGGGTGTCCAGCCGATCCCGAACAGCGCTCCGAGCAGGGGAGCGCCGATCAGCCCGGCCACCGGCCTGCGGTGGAAGCGGAACTCTCGCTGGGTGAGCCAGGGCATGAGGCCCATGAAGAAGACGCCCAGGAGGATCATGAACACGCCGAGCACCTTGGACAGGATGTCCTTGTGCTCCTGGAGCGTCTGCCCGAAGAATCCGAAGAATGCCCCGGTGGAGACGAACACGGCGGTGAAGCCCAGCACGAACAGCGAGGCTCCGGCGACCATCCGGCCGCGCCGTGCCTCGGCCAGGTCGGTGCCGCTGACGCCCGTGACGTAGGAGAGGTAGCCGGGGACCAGGGGCAGGACGCACGGCGAGAAGAAGGAGACCAGTCCGCCGAGCAGGGCGAGCGGGAGGGCCGCCAGCAGAGCGCCGTTGAGGACGGTCTGGTTGGGGTCGGTGGCGGCCGCGAGCATCGCTGCGCTCACGTCACTTCTCCGCGACGACGGGCTTGAGCATCTTCAGCAGGCGTTCCTCGCTGAGCGCGGACAGCGAGCGGGCCGCGATCTTGCCGTCCCGGTCGAGGACGAGGGTGGAGGGGATCGCCTGCGGGTTGAGGGTGCCCTTGTCGAAGCGCAGCAGCAGCTTGCCGGTCGGGTCGTAGAGGCTGGGGTAGGTGATGTCCCAGTCCTTCTCGAAGGCGAGCGCGGCGCCGGTGGAGGTGTCACGGGTGTTGATGCCGACGAACTGCACGCCCTTGTCCTCGTACGCCTTGGAGACCTTCGCGAAGTACTTGGCCTCGGCGCGGCAGGGGTTGCACCAGGAGCCCCACACGTTGAGGACGACGACCTTGCCCTTGAAGTCGGCGACGTCGAGCGTCTTGCCGGCGATGGTCTTGCCGGACAGGTCGGGGGCCGGGGTGCGCTCGCCCTTGGCGGCCGTGGCGGTGCCGTCGGAGCCGGTGACGAAGTTGGTGTTGCCGCCCCCGCCGGAGGTGCCGCCCGAGCCGCACGCGGAGACGAGCAGTGCGGTCGCGGTGAGAGCGGCGGCGAGGGCGGTGTTACGCAGGGGGGCGCGGCTGGCGGCACTCATGTGAAAAGTTTCGCATGCCCGTTCTGGGAATCTCGCCCACCCCCCTTGCGGGCGGAAAACCGCATTTCAGGCAGCGTTTTCCGAGGGCGTCCCGGTCCCCTGCGGGGTCTTCTCGACGAACCCCTTCCAGCCACCGGCCGGTTGCTGCCCGACCTCGAGCGTACGGAGCTTGGCCAGCACCTCGGGCTTCTGGACGTCCAGCCAGTCGGTGAACTGCCGGAAGGAGACGAGGCGCACATCCGCGCCCTTGTCCTTCTCGCGCGCGATGTGCTTGAAGGCCTCCTCCACGGCGTCCATGTAGATGCCGCCGTTCCACTGCTCGAAGTGGTTGCCGATGAAGAGGGGCGCGCGATTGGACTCGTAGGCCCGCTGGAAGCCCTGGATGTACGCCTGGACCGACTGTTCCCGCCAGCCCGGGTAGTTGTGCGCGGGAGCCTTTGTGGTGCTTATGGACTGATTTGCCAGCATGTTGTAGTCCATCGAGAGGACCTCGAAGCGCCGGCCGGGGAAAGGTATCTGCTGCAAGGGCAGGTCCCAGATCCCCTGCCGCTTCACGGGCCACACCTGGCGGCCGCCGGGCGAGGAGGCGTCGTAGCGCCAGCCGAGCTCGCGGGCGGTGGGCAGCAGGTTGTCCTGGCCGAGCAGACAGGGCGTACGGCCGCCGACGAGCTCCTTGTCGTAGTCGAACGGCAGCGACGGCAGGTCGGTCCAGCCGGTGTTGGTGCGCCACTCCTTCACGAAGGACTTCGCCTGGTCTATCTCGCTGCGCCACTGCTGGGGCGTCCAGTTCTTGACCGAGCCGTAGGCCTCGCCGCAGAAGTGGCCGTTGAAGTGGGTGCCGATCTCGTGGCCCTCGAGCCAGGCCCGGCGGACGTTCTTCAGGGTGTCCTTGACGTGCGCGTCGGTGAGGTAGCCGATGTCGGAGGCGCCGCGCGGGTTGTTCGGCGGGTCGTAGAGGCGCTTCTTCGACTCGGGCAGCAGATACAGCCCGGACAGGAAGAAGGTCATGCTCGCCCCGTGCTCCTTGGCGAGGTCGAGGAAGCGCGGGAAGAGGCCGTTGCCGACCTCGCCGGCGCCGTCCCACGAGAACACGACGAACTGCGGCGGGGTCTGGCCGGGCTCCAGCGGCTCGGGCTTGCCGGGCTGGTGGGGCTGCTTGCCGGTGTAGGCGGTGGAGCCGTCGCCGATGGGGCGCGCGGTGGGCTTCGGCTTGGGCTTGGAGCCGCCCTGAGCGGAATCTCCGGAACCGTCGGCGTGACTCGACCCATCTGACCCCGTGAGGCCGCCGCACCCGGCGAGCGAGACGGCGGCCGCGGCACCCGCGCCGATTCCGAGCATTCCCCTGCGGGAGTAAGGGCGCATGGCATCCCCGTTCCTCAACGTTCTCTGGTGGTCACCCAGTCAGAGGACGCGACGAACGGGGAGGTTCCGCAGAAATTTGCAGATTCCGTAACGGGAGAGTCAGAAGCGAACAGAAAGGGCTTACGCGCCGAAAGCCTTGTCCTTCCCCTTCACCGGCTTGGCGCCGGCGAGGAGATGCGCCGGGACGAGATCGCGGGCCGGCTCGGTGTAGCCGACGGAGACGATCCGGTCGCCCCGGAACGTGAAGGTCGTCAGCGAGGCGAGCGTGCACTGCCGCTTGCGCGGGTCGTGCCACAGCCGCCGCCGCTCGACGTACGACCGCACGATCCAGATCGGCAGCTGATGGCTGACCACGACCGCCTCGTGCCCCCGGGCCCGGTCCTTCGCCGTGCTCAGCGCGCTCATCATGCGGACGACCTGGTCGACGTACGGCTCGCCCCAGGACGGCCGGAGCGGGTTGACCAGGTGCTTCCAGTTGCCGGGCCTGCGCAGCGCCCCGTCGCCGACGCCGAACGTCTTCCCCTGGAAGATGTTGTCGGCCTCGATCAGCCGCTCGTCGGTGGCGAGGTCGAGGCCGTGCGCCTTGGCGATCGGCTCGGCCGTCTCCTGCGCCCGCTCCAGCGGGGAGGCGACGACGTGGGTGACATCGCGCTCCGAGAGGTGCTCGGCGACCCGGTCCGCCATCCGCCGGCCCAGCTCGGAGAGGTGGTAGCCGGGGAGACGGCCGTAGAGGATGCCGTCCGGGTTGGCGACCTCGCCGTGGCGCATGACGTGGACGACGGTGACGTCGCCGTTGTCGCCGCTGATCTCCTCGCTGATCCCGTTCTCGTCGCTCATGCCGTCGCCTCCGCGGCCGCACGGGCCGCCGCCGGGAGGGCGTCGGCGATGCGCTGCACGGCACGCTCGTCGTGCGCGGTGGAGACGAACCAGGACTCGAACGCCGACGGCGGCAGGTAGACGCCGTCGGCGAGCAGCGACTGGAAGAAGGCGGTGAAGCGGAAGGACTCCTGCGCCTTGGCGTCCTCGTAGTTCCTGACCGGGCGGTCGGTGAAGAACACGGAGAACATGTTGGAGGCGTTCTGCAGCGTGTGCGCGACGCCCTCCTTGGTCAGGGCGTCGGTGACGAGGCCCCGGATCTGCTTCGAGACGGCGTCGACCTTGGCGTAGGCGGCGTCGTCGAGCAGCCTGAGCTGGGCGAGGCCGGCCGCGGTGGCGACGGGGTTCCCGGACAGCGTGCCGGCCTGGTAGACGGGCCCGGCCGGAGCGAGATGCGCCATGACGTCCGCGCGCCCGCCGAAGGCCGCGGCGGGGAAGCCGCCGCCCATGACCTTGCCGAAGGTCATCAGGTCGGGGACGACGCCGTCGACCCCGAACCATCCGGCGCGGCTGGTCCGGAAGCCGGTCATGACCTCGTCGGAGATGTAGAGGGCGCCGTTCTCGGAGCAGATGTCCTTGAGCCCCTGGTTGAAGCCGTCCGCGGGCGGCACGACGCCCATGTTGCCCGGGGAGGCCTCGGTGATCACGCAGGCGATCTCGCCGGGGTGCGCCCGGAAGGCCTCGCGTACGGCGTCGAGGTCGTTGTAGGGCAGGACGACGGTGTCGCCGGCCTGGGCGCCGGTGACGCCCGGGGTGTCGGGCAGCGCGAAGGTGGCGACGCCGCTGCCGGCCGCGGCGAGCAGCGAGTCGACGTGGCCGTGGTAGCACCCGGCGAACTTGATCACCTTGGTGCGCTGGGTGAACCCGCGCGCGAGGCGGATCGCCGACATGGTCGCCTCGGTGCCGCTGGACACGAGCCGGACCTGCTCCAGCGGTGCGACGCGGGCGACCATCTCCTCGGCGAGCGCGACCTCGCCCTCACCGGGCGTACCGAAGGACGTACCGCGGGCGACGGCCTCCTGGACGGCGGCGATGACCTCGGGGTGCGAGTGCCCGAGGATCATGGGCCCCCATGAGCACACGAGATCCACGTACTCGCGTCCGTCGGCGTCCGTCAGATACGGGCCGGTGCCGGACACCATGAACCGCGGCGTGCCGCCGACGGCGCGGAAGGCCCGTACCGGTGAGTTCACACCGCCGGGCGTGACGGCCGCCGCACGGTCGAACAGAGCCTGCGAGGCCGGTGCTTCATACGGATATGACAGTTCGCTCATGACCTGCGACTTCTCCGACCTTCTCCGACGTTGTCGGGCTCCGGGTGCCAGTGACCTGTTCAGGGTAGGCCAGGGGCGGTTGCGGGGCGGACGGACCGGGGTCTGTTGACGGGACCCGGGTGAGCGAGCCCTCATCCGGCCCGCGATTCCCGGCCGTCTGCGAGACTGGACCTGATACACACAGATCAAACGGCCCAGGGTGGTCAGAGGCTGCGAAGATCCTGCGGACAGATGTTTCGGCGTACGTTTCGGCGGGCGGCCGCGGGGGAGGTCACTGACACGATGATCGGGTCGCGCGGCGGGGGCGACGCGTCCTAGAAAAAGCAGTCGGGTGGAGATATGCATCGCGGTGGCGGACTGGGCGAGGGGACCGATGACCTGGGTCCTCGACGTGCCAGGCGGGGCAGACACCGGCGCGAGGCGGAGGACACTCAGGAAACTCGTCAGACGCAGGGTCCGCAGAGTGAACCGGAGCGGTCCGACGGACGTACTGAACATCGGCTGGACGATCTTCGGGCTGAACGTCGGGGTGAGCGTCGCGTGGATGAATTTCAGGCTGAACACCGGGTGGACGATCTTCGTGCGGGGAGCAGGAATGGTGGCCGGGTGGGGGTGACGTACAAGTACTTCGGCGCGCCCGACGGTGCGACGGCGGCCCGCGTCCCGATCTCGATGCGCCCCGAGGAACTCGGCGGCGACGAACTCGGCATGAACGGCATGTTCACCAAGATCAAGCCGGAGACCATGGCGGCGATGGTCCTGACGGGCATCGAGGGCATCCCCCTGCACAAGGTCCCGCCCCTGGAACTGGTCGTCCTGCACCCCGACTACGCGGTGGTGAAGCTCCCCATGACCGTCGTCGACCCCCTCCGGGGCATCGGCGAGGAGGCGGTGGGAGCGGCGGCCTTCATCTGGTCGACAGTCCCGGACCGGGGCGGGCCGCGGGACGCGTTCAACGTCTACCAACTGCTCCACGAGTGGCAGGACTTCTCGCATCGGCTGCATGAGGCGGGGCATCAGCCGTATTGCCTGGTGTGGCCCTGAGCTGGGGTTTCCGTGCTGGGGCTGCTGTGAGGGCGTTTGATCGGGCGGGGCTCAGCAGATCGAACACCTAGGGGTGACGGGGGCGAAGGCGGCGTACGTCGGCGCTGATGGTCTGCGGCTGCTTCCGCGTATCGGCCCAGGTCGTCAGCAGGGTGAGAGCGTCGGCGCTGGGCGTACCGGGATCCGCGGTGTACGTGGTGATCGAGACGTGGGGGTCACCGGGCAGTGCGAAGTCGTCGTAGGCGAGGTCCATTTGTCCGACGGCCGGGTGGTGCACGGTCTTGCGTCCGCGCGAGTGGCGGCGCACGTTGTGCCTGGCCCAGCGGGTGGTGAAATCGGTGCTGCGGGTGGAGAGCTCGCCGATGAGTTCGGTCATCTGCTTGTCCAGTGGGTCGCGTCCGGCGGTCGCGCGGAGTATCGCGACCACCTGGTTCTTCGCCTCGTTGATGTCGGCGTAGAAGGCCTCGGCTCGCGGGTCGAGGAACACGTACCTGGCGATGTTCGGTGGCTGCTGAGCCATGTCGAAGAGGTCGGCGTACAGAGCGCGGCCCAGGTCGTTGGCCGCGAGGAGATCGAGGCGGCCGTTCTGTACGACGGCGGGCACGCTCATGGAGTCGAGGACCTGCTGCACCGACGCGGTGATGGGTGAGGTGCGCTCGGGGCGCTTGCGGCGTGAGCCGGGCGCGACGCTGCGTGCCAGGTCGTACAGGTGGGCGCGCTCGTCGTCGTCGAGTTGCAGCGCACGGGCGATCGAGTCGAGGACGCTCTCGGACGCGCCACCGAGCCGGCCGCGCTCGATGCGGGTGTAGTACTCGACGCTGAGTCCGGCGAGCATCGCGACCTCCTCGCGCCGCAGCCCTTTGACGCGCCGGTCACCCCCGGCATGGGGCAGGCCCGCCTGCTCGGGAGTGATCCTCGCCCGGCGGCTCATGAGGAAGCCCCGGATCTCCTGCTGAAACTCCATGGCTTCAAGGCTAGGACCGCCTGTTCCCGATGTGGGGGTCCCTGAGAGTGCCTGGCAGGCATCCGCGGGACGAGGGACGGTGGCCAGGCACCCCAGAAATCTGTGTGAAAAGGAATGCTGCAAGTGCGTGGAGCTGTCATTCATGCCCCGGGCGATGTCCGGGTGGAAGAGCGCGAGAACCCCACGATCGTCGCGCCACGGATGCGATCATCCGGGTGTCGGCCACCTGTGTGTGCGGTTCGGACCTGTGGGACTACCGCGGCATCAACGAGGTGACACAGCCGACCCCGATCGGTCACGAGTACGTCGGCGTGGTCACCGAGATCGGCGACGAGGTGCGGAACATCGGCGTCGGCGACTTCGTCGTCGGTTCGTTCATGGCCTCGGACAACACCTGTGAGATCTGTGAGGCCGGCTACCAGTCACGGTGCGCGCATGTCGAGTTCGTCGGCGCCGGCGGGGCGCAGGCGGAGTACCTGCGGGTGCCGCTGGCCGACGGCACCCTCGTCGCCACCCCCGGGATACCGGCCGACGACCTGATCCCCTCGCTCCTGGCCGCCTCCGATGTGCTGGGAACGGGCTGGTTCGGCGCCGTGGCCGCGGAGGCCGGGCCGGGCAAGACCGTGGCCGTGGTCGGTGACGGAGCCGTGGGCCTGCTCGCCGTTCTGGCCGCGAAGCAGCTGGGCGCGGAGCGGATCATCGCGATGTCGCGGCACGCGTCTCGGCAGAAGCTCGCCCGCGAGTTCGGCGCGACCGACATCGTCTCCGAGCGCGGGGACGAGGGCGTGGCCAGGATCAAGGAGCTCACCGGCGGATACGGCGCCCACAGCGTGATCGAGGCCGTCGGCACCCAGGAATCGATGATGCAGGCCATCCGCTCCACCCGCCCCGGCGGGCACGTGGGATACGTGGGTGTGGCGCACGGTGTGGAGCTTCCGGGCGAGGAACTGTTCTTCTCCGGGGTGCATCTGCACGGTGGCCCCGCCCCGGTGCGCCGGTTCCTGCCCGAGCTGATCCAGCTCATCTGGGACCGCGAGATCGACCCGGGCAAGGTCTTCGACCTCACCCTCCCGCTCGAACAGGTTGCTGAGGGATTCGAGGCGATGGACGAGCGCCGTGCCATCAAGACCCTGCTGAAGCCCTGACCCCCTGTTCGACTCGACGGGAGAACATCATGAACCCCACGTACGACTTCTCCGGGCAGGTGGCCCTGGTCACCGGCGCCGCCTCCGGCATGGGCCTGGCCGCCGCCCGCGCCTTCGCCGACTCCGGCGCGGCCGTGGTCCTGGCCGACCGCGACCACGACGCCGTCCACAAGGCGGCCGAGGAGATCACCGGCGTCGGCGGGCGGGCGATCGGTGTCGTCTGCGACGTCACCGACGAACAGCAGGCGGAAGCGGCAGTGCGGGCCGCGGTGACGGAGTACGGCCGCCTGGACATGGCGTTCAACAACGCCGGCATCCAGGTGCCGCCGACCGACGCGGCCGACGAGACGGCCGAGAACTTCGACCGG
The DNA here is from genome assembly GCF_053643595.1 of Streptomyces sp. NPDC055506. Classification (NCBI taxonomy): domain Bacteria; kingdom Bacillati; phylum Actinomycetota; class Actinomycetes; order Kitasatosporales; family Streptomycetaceae; genus Streptomyces; species Streptomyces sp. NPDC055506. The sequence continues at coordinate 11,232 of NZ_JBSHKH010000035.1, forward strand.
GTCAACGCCGTCAACCTGCGCGGCGTCTGGGCGGCGATGAAGCACGAACTGCGGCAGATGCGCGAGCAGGGCAGCGGCGCCATCGTCAACTGCTCATCCCTGGGCGGGCTCGTCGGACTGCCCGAGCGCGCCGCCTACCACGCCTCCAAGCACGGCGTGATCGGCCTGACCCGCAGCGCCGCGGTCGAGTACGCGCCCCGCGGCATCCGCGTCAACGCCGTGTGCCCCGGCGTCATCAACACCCCGATGGTCGCCGACATGCTCGAAGGCCAGGCCGAGGCCATGGCCGAGATCATCAAGGAACAGCCCATCGGCCGACTGGGGGCAGCGGACGAGGTCGCGGCAGCCGTCCTGTGGCTGTGCAGCCCCGGGGCCGGCTTCGTCATCGGGACGGCTCTCCCCGTGGACGGTGGCTTCACCGTCCACTGAATCATGGTGCGCCCGCGCTGGCGCAAACAGGGCATCTCCGAGCGGCTCCCTTCGAGGCTGACCACGTTCGCCGACAGCGGGGCTACGGCCCCTCAGGCGACCGCGTAGTCATGGAGGGCCGGTTCGAGGAGGTCGAAGGCCTGGGGGGCTTCCTTCGCGATGGTCTTGGCGATCTCGTCGTTGGTGTGGCCGGCCAGGGTCAGGTCCTGGATGCGTTGGAACAGGACGCGGTGCGTGGCGCCGAGGAGGCCGGCGATCGTGCGGACGGTGATGTCGTCCGGCTGTGCGCCGACGGTCTCGGCGAGGGCCTCCGCCAGCGCCTGTTCGCGCTGGTCGTGCAGGTTGCGCAGGCACGCCGACAAGGTGGGGCTGTCGGTGATCATGCGGGAGAAGTCCGGGCCGGCGAATCCGGCGACCGGGTCCTGCGCCGCGACGGCGGCCTCGAAAGCACGGCGCAGCGCCGCGAGGACGGACTCCCCGGGGCGGCGGGAGGTCACGACGCGCGCCAGCGCGGCGCTGAACTCGTCCTGGTGGTCCAGGGCCAAGTCCTCTTTGCGCGCGAAGTAGTTGGTCACCGTCTTCTTCGCGACGCGGGAGGCCGCCGCGATCTCGGCGATGGTCGTGTTCTCGAAGCCCTGCTCGATGAAGAGCCGTGTCGCATGGTCGGAGATCAGCTGTCGCGTTTCCTGCTTCTTCGCCTCCCGCAGGCCCAGCGGGGCGGCGGTGCTCGTCCTCGTCTCCATGAGCAAATCTTACCCCGGTAGTAAAAATAGGTTTACAGCGTTAATCGCATGGGAGTAATGTTACTACCGACGTAAGATCAGTGAACCTCTCGAGCTCTCGCCGCCTGGAAAGGGAACCCCACTTGCGGATCACCGCCTCCACCGTCTCCCTCACGGTCGAAGACATCGCGGCCTCCCGCGGCTTCTTCACCGAGCACCTCGGCTACCGGGAACAGGCCGCGGCCGACGGTTTCGTCTCCCTCACCCGTGACGATGCCGCCGTCGACATCGTCCTGCTCCGGCGGGGCATCGACGTCCTGCCGCCCGAGCAGCGCGACCGGCACGCCGGCGGACTGATCCTCGCCTTCACCGTCACCGGCATCGAAGCCGAGGAGAAGCGGCTGCGTTCCGAAGGCGTCGACATCACGATGCCCCTGCGCGAAGAGCCCTGGGGAGAACGCCTGTTCCAGGTCACCGACCCCAACGGGGTCATCGTCCAGCTCGTCGAATGGGTCACAGCGAACCACTCCTGATCCCCCGGCCACCCTTCGTTCAGACCCAGAAGAGAGAGCACCGCATGCGAAAGCTCGTGTACTACATCGCCACCACGCTGGACGGTTTCATCGCGGGCCCGGACGGCGCCGACCCCACGGGCCCGGACGGCTTCTGGCCGATCCCCGAGGACTACATCCGGCACCTCGTGACGGAGTACCCGGAGACCTTGCCCGTCCAGGCCCGGGCGGCGCTGTCCGTCACCGCGCCGGGCACGCACTTCGACACCGTGCTGGAAGGACGGCGCAGCTACGAGATCGGTCTCAAGGCCGGCATCGCCGATGCCTACCCCCACCTGCGCCACCTGGTCTTCTCCCGGACCCTCACCGAGAGCCCGGACCCGGCCGTCGAACTGGTCGCCGGTGACCCCGTGGACAAGGTTCGGCAGTTGAAGCAGGAGGACGGCAAGGACATCTGGCTGTTGGGCGGCGCGGAACTGGCCGGTGCCCTGTACGGCGAGATCGACCAGCTCGTCTTCAAGATGGCACCGCTGACCATCGGCTCCGGAATCCCGGTCTTCTCCCACAAGGCCGCCTTCGATCCGCGCGGCTGGGAGCTCACCGGCCACACCGTGCTCGACAGCGGCGCGGCCTTCCTCACCTACGCGCGCGCCACCGGGGACTGAGGACACCTTCAGTGCGCCCTCCCACCAGGGCGCCACGCACTATCGTGAGGGAGGGAAGGCGCCTGATCCGGGTGCGTCCGCGTGAGCCGGTCGGAGGCGACGATGAGCGGGGAACGGCCCGGTCGATCCGAGCAGCACCTGCCCAAGCTGCGGCTGGACGAACTGCTGGACGAGTTGCAGGCACGGATCGACGCGGCGCGGGGTGCCCAGGACCGTGTGCACAGCCTGCTGGAGGCGGTGCTGTCGGTCGGCCGGGAGCTGGATCTCGCCCAGGTGCTCCGGCGTATCGTCGAGGCGGCCGTCGTGCTCGTGGACGCCGAGTACGGGGCCCTGGGGGTCATCGGCGACGACCGTATGCTCTCCGAGTTCCACACCGTCGGCATCAGCGACGAGCAGCGGGCCCGGATCGGGGACCTGCCCAGCGGGCACGGCATCCTGGGCGAGCTGATCCGGCACCCCGAGCCGCTGCGGCTGACGGAGATCTCGGAGCACGCGGCCTCGTACGGCTTCCCGCCGCATCATCCGCCGATGCACTCCTTCCTGGGTGTGCCCATCCGGGTGCGTGACCAGGTGTTCGGCAACCTCTACCTCACGGAGAAGCGCAGCGCGGAGGAGTTCGACGCCGAGGACGAGTCGGTGCTCGCCACCCTCGCGGTGGCGGCGGGCGTGGCCATCGAGAACGCCCGGCTGTTCGAGGAGACGCGGCTGCGTGAGCGTTGGGTGGGGGCGAGTTCCGAGGTCACGCGGGCCCTGCTTTCGGGCGCGCCGAGCACGGACGTCCTCGAACTGATCGTGGAGCAGGCGCGTCAGATCGCCGACGCCGATGCCGGGATGATCGCCGAGCGGGTGCCTGAGGAGGCCGCGCTGCGGCCGTTGCTCGCCGTCGGGCTGGACGCCGAGCGGCGCAGCGGTCTGGTGATGTCCGGCACGGACGGCTTCGTGGCGGCCGTCCTCACCACGGCGGAGCCCGCGGTGAGCGCCGACATCCAGGAGGACGCGCGGACCAGCGGGGACGCGGCGCAGTGGGTCGGGCTCGGGCCCGTGGTCGGTGTTCCGCTGGAGGCCGGAGGCAAGGCCGGCGGTGTGTTGCTGCTGGGGCGCGCGGTGGGGCGTACGCCGTTCACGGACGCCGATACGCGGCCCCTGCTCGGGTTCGCCGGGCAGGCGGCGCTGGCGCTGGAACTGGCCGAGCGGCGCCGGGACGCCGAGCAGATCACACTGCTGCGGGACCGTGACCGTATCGCCCGCGACCTGCACGATCTCGCCATCCAGCGGCTGTTCGCGGCCGGGATGACGCTGCAGAGCACCCAGCGTTTCATCGACCATCCGGAAGCTGTGGAGAGGTTGTCGCGGGCCGTGGACGACCTGGACGAGACCATCAAGATCATTCGGTCCACGATCTTCGGGTTGCGGACGCACGGCGGGGCGAGGGAAGGCAGCGGTCTGCGCGGCCGGGTCTCGGACGCGGTGACGGCGGCGACCTCGTCCCTGGGCTTCGCTCCCGCGGTGCGGATCGAGGGGCTGGTGGACACGGATGCGCCGGGCGAGGTCGCCGATCACACGCTCGCGGTCCTCGGCGAGGCGCTGAGCAATGTGGCCCGGCACGCCGGGGCCCGTTCCGTGGACGTGCACCTGAGCTGCGCGAAGGGCGAGTTGACGCTCACGGTGACCGACGACGGCCGCGGAATACCCGAGGGTGTCGCACGCAGCGGCCTGAGGAACATGGAGGAGCGCGCGCTGGCTCTCGGCGGCGAACTCCACCTCGGTGAGCGCCCGGAGGGCAGCGGCACCCGGGTGATGTGGCGGGTACCGGTGCGGTCGTCCCGGGGGTGACGGCGGCTGGTCGGCGGCTCCGGCCCGCGCAACCCCGGCCCCGGCTCAGTGGGACGGATTCTCGCTCGTCCCGGGGTGTTCCCACTGCGATGCGAGGACCGCTGCCTGGACCCGTCGTTGGACGCCGAGTTTGGCCAGGAGGCGGGAGATGTGGTTCTTGACGGTCTTCTCGGAGAGGTAGAGCTTCCCGCCGATCTCGCGGTTGGTGAGGCCGTCGCCGATCAGGGCGAGGATCTCCCTCTCGCGCGGCGACAGGCTGGCCAGCTCGGGGGCGACGGCCGGTTCCTCGGACGGGTCGGCGCGCAGCGAGCGCATCAGCCGGGCCGTGGTCTCCGGGTCCAGCATGGACCGCCCGGAGGCGACCGTGCGTACCGCCGAGATCAGGTCGGAGCCCTTGATCTGCTTGAGGACATAGCCGGACGCCCCGGCCATGATCGCGTCGAGCAGGGCCTCCTCGTCGTCGAACGAGGTCAGCATCAGACAGGCCAGCCCCGGCATCCGGCTGCGCAGTTCGCGGCAGACGGTGATGCCGTCGCCGTCCGGCAGGCGTACGTCGAGGACTGCGACGTCGGGGCGGAGCGCCGGGCCCCGGGCGAGCGCGTGCTCGACGTTCTCGGCGTCCCCGACCACCGAGATGCCCGGCTCGGCGTCCAGCAGGTCGGCCAGGCCGCGCCGCACGACCTCGTGGTCGTCGAGCAGGAAGACCCGGATCGGGTGCTCCTCGGTGAAGGTGCGCGGCTCGGTCATCTCGACCCCTCGTCGGCCGGAGGGCGGAGCGAACCACCCCTGACCACGATCATTACGTGCGGTGGCCGGACGCGCTAGGGCCGACCGGCCCAAGGCATGTCAGGGGCGGAGTACCGCCGCGCCCGCTGTTTCGACCCCCTGCGGCAGGGCCCTTCGGCCCCGGCGGAGGACCTGTGACCCCTCCACCGCGACGGCCGGCATTGGGCGACACTCGAATCGAGAGCTTCTTACTCCGGAGGTGGAGACCATGTCCCGCACCATCACCGTGGGTCTGGACGGCTCGCCCGAGAGCCGCGCCGCAGCCGAGTGGGCTGCCCGGGAGGCGGCACAGCGACGGCTGCCGTTGAAGCTCCTCCATGTGTGGGAGCCGGCGCCGGAGCCCGTCGAGCAGGCCCCTCAGCTGGGTGTCGAGACCCAGCGGGACTGGGGCGAGAAGATTCCCCGCGAAACCGCCGAAGGTCTCGGTCTGCGTCATCCCGGCGTCGAGGTGATCTCCGAGCACGTGACCGGCCACCCCGGCAAGGTGCTGAGCGAAGCCGCCGAGGACGCCGAACTGCTCGTCCTGGGCTCGCGGGGTCTGGGCGGCATCGGCGGGTTCCTGGTGGGGTCGGTCGGCCTGGCCGTGGTGGCGCGTGCCGAGCGTCCCGTGGTCCTGATCCGGGCCGGTGAGCAGGCGGCCGACGAGCATGAGAGGGACGCGGCGGGCATTCCGTCGGCCGCCACGCGGTACCGGCCGGTCGTGCTCGGCGTCGACACCGGCCACCTCGACGCGACGGTGATCGACTTCGCCTTCGGCGCGGCCGCCCGGCGCGGGACCTACCTGCGGGCCGTGCACGGCTGGCATCTGCCGCTGTGGTTCGTCTACGGCGGAGCCGGCGACGTGTACCGGTACGACCATGTCGTCCACTCGCACGCCGGCGCGCTCACCGACGCGTTGCGGCTGTGGCGGGACAAGTATCCGTCCGTCGAGGTGGTCGAGGTGTCCCGCTCGGGCGGCGCGGCGGCTCACCTGATCGAGGCCTCTCGCCAGGCGTCACTGGTAGTCGTGGGACGGCGGGTTCGCCACAACCCGTTCGGGACGCACATCGGTCCCGTCACACACGCGGTGTTGCACCATGCCGTCGCCCCGGTCGTCGTCGTACCGCACGGCTGACGCGACGAACGCGGCCCGCTCGACTCCTCGGCCTCGGAGCGGGACATCCCACCGGATCGGTCACGAGCCGGCGAGTTGACTCCCGCGTGACTGCCCGTCCGGCCGTGCCTGCCCGTCCGGCCCCGAAGCCTCCGGCCGTTCGTCTCCCGGAGGCAGGCAGGGAAGCACCTCGAAGGCGCCCGCCAGCCCCGTGTGCCGCAGAACGCGTCGGAAGCCGGCGCTGTCGGATACCAGGCGCAGCCTGCCGTGCCGGGCCAGCACACGGTTCCGCGCCCGGCACAGGATCCCGAGCCCGGCGCAGTCGATGAAGGCCACCGGACGCAGGTCCAGCACCAGGTCGGGATGAGGGCCGGCGGTCAGCGCGTCGAGGCGCGCCGTCAGGCCCGGTGCCGTGCGCACGTCCAGCTCGCCGCGCAGCGTCACGACGGTGCTCTCGCCGACCGTGCGCTCCGCGGGAGGCGGCGCGGACCCGACGGGGTTCTCGGACATGGCCCGAGCAAAGCGCGGAAGGTCGGATCCGCGATAGGGCCGACCGGCCCAAGCGCCTCCCGCCCACCCGCGCCAAGCTGGAATCGCGGTGCGTTACCGGCATCGCGAGCGCACCGGAAAGGTGGGAGTGCCATGAAGGGCTACGTCTTCCACGGCCCCGGACAGTCCGCCTGGGAGGACGTCCCGGACCCCGGCATCAAGGAGCCGACCGACGTCATCGTGCGGGTGGACGCCGTCACCATCTGCGGAACGGACCTGCACATCCTCAAGGGCGACGTTCCCGAGGTACGCCCGGGCACTGTGCTGGGGCACGAGGCGGTCGGTGAGGTCGTCGACATCGGCGGTGACGTGCGCACCGTGGCGCCGGGAGACCGGGTCCTGGTCTCCTGCATCACCGCCTGCGGCCGCTGCCGCTACTGCCGGGAGAGCGTGTACGGACAGTGCCGGGGCGGCGGGGGATGGATCCTGGGCCGCCTGATCGACGGCACCCAGGCCGAGTACGTCCGCGTGCCGTACGCCGACCTGTCCGTGCACCCCCTGCCCAGCGCCCTGGACAGCAAGGACGCCGTGCTGCTCGCCGACATCTTCCCGACCGGGTACGAGGTGGGCGTGCTCAACGGACGCGTCCGGCCGGGAGACACCGTCGCCGTCGTGGGAGCCGGCCCCGTCGGGCTCGCGGTCATCGCGACCGCCCGGCTGTTCGCTCCGGAGCGGATCGTCGCCGTGGATCTGGCCGCCGCGCGGCTGGAGGCGGCCAAGCGGCTCGGCGCGGACGCGGTGGCGGACGCCCGGGAAGGGCCCGAGCTGCTGGTCTCGGACCTCACCGACGGACTGGGCGCCGATGTGGTCGTGGAGGCCGTGGGCGTCCCGGAGACGTTCGAGCTCTGCACGCGCATGGTGCGGCCGGGCGGGCGCGTGGCCAACGTCGGCGTGCACGGGACGCCCGCGACCCTGCACCTCGAAGACCTGTGGATCAAGAACGTCACCATCACCACGGGCCTGGTGGACACGTACTCCACCCCCACGCTGCTCCGGATGGCCGCCACCGGCCGGTTGCCCACCGGGCAGTTGGTCACGCACAGCTTCCCGCAGGCCCGCATGGAGGAGGCGTACGACGTCTTCGGCCGGGCCACGGACACCGGCGCGCTCAAGGTCGTGCTGGGCGAGGAGGGGCACGAGGAGATCGTCCCCCTGAGGGCGGCCTGACGTCGGCCCGGGATGGTCAGGGGCGGCGATGGTCACGGGCGGCGATGGTCCGGGGCGGCGGACGGTAGGGGCCAGCCGGCCAGCGCTCGGCAGGGCCGTGACCGCTCATGCCGGGCTCCCGCTGCCGTAGGGGGCGTACAGATCGAGCAAACGGACTCGCGACGCCTGCAGCCGGTCGGCGATCACGCGGCCGAGCCAGACCGCGATCACGCGGCCGAACTCGGCGTCCTGGGCGCACATCGCCCGCACGGCCTCCGCGTCGAACTCGAAGGCCCGCACCGGGCTCATCGCCTCCGCGCCCAGGTGCCACACATGCGGTGGGAAGTGCCACGACCAGCCGACCAGTTCGCCCTGCCCCACGGACTCGACGACTGCGGCCCGCCGGCCCGGGACATGGAGGTCGAGCACGACGGTCCCCGTCCGCACGATCCAGAACCGGTCGGCACGCCGACCTTCCTCGAACAGGCGTTCACCCGCGTCGAAGGACACCTCGCGGGCGACGCGCATCAGCCGTTCGCGCTGCGCGGCCGGGAGGGCCACAGCCACTCTGGTGATGGAGGTCATCGCTCCGACTCCCTTTCGCCGTCCTTCGGGGGTTTGCTGATGACAGGGTGTGCCGGCCTGCCGCGGGGCACCACGGGCCGCCCGGACCCGGCCGTGGGGCCATCAGGCCCTGCGTCGGACACGGCCTGGGGCCGAGCGGGCCCGGCAGGGGACGGTCAGCCCCTCGCGTCCGGCCTCCGGTGGTGCGACGGTGAGAGTGGAGCTGTGGACTGCCCGGTGACGAGGCGGTGGGAACGATGACGATGGAACTGCCCCTGATCGTGGGTGTCGACGGATCGGACGGCAGCCTCCCGGCGGTCGACTGGGCGGTGGACGAGGCAGCCCTGCACGGTCTTCCGGTGCGACTGGTCCATGCCTCCCTCTGGGAGCGGTACGAGGGCATCGCACCGTCCATCGGTCCGGACCGCCCTGCGGGGCAGGTGCCGGCCGACCACATCGTCGCCTCCGCCGCGGAGCGCGCCGGGCGGCGCAACCCCGACGTGAAGGTGTCCACTGACGTCCTCCTGGCCGAAGCGGCGGACTCGCTCCTGCACGAGGGCAACAACGCCACCGCCCTGATCACCGGGTCGCGAGGCCGCGGCGAGCTGAAGGGACTGCTGCTCGGCTCCGTGGGCCTGGCCGTCGCGGCCCGCGCCCACTGCCCGGTGATCGTGGTGCGGGGCGACAAGGCGGGACTGGCCGGCACCCACGAGCGGATCCTGCTCGGCGCCGGAGACCCCGAGACGAGCGGGGAAGCCGTCCGGTTCGCCTTCCGTGAGGCCGAGGCCCGGGGGTGCGAGCTCGACGTGGTGCGGACCTGGCGCTGCCCCGCACACGAGGCCGACGACACGGCCGCGCTCGCCGAGGCACCCGACCGGTCCTACGAGGAGCGGGCCCGGGGCGAGCTCGACGGGCTGCTGCGTGACGCGGTGGCCGAACACCCGGGCGTCCGGGTGCGCCGTACGGCGCCGGAGGGGCCCGCCCGCAAGGTACTGGTGCACTTGTCGGCCGCGGCCGACCTCGTGATCGTCGGAGCGCAGCGCCGGCAGGGCCACTTCGGGCTCCAGCTCGGCAGGGTGGCCCACACGCTGCTGCACCATGCCCGGTGCCCCGTGGCCGTGGTGCCTCAGCGGGTCTGAGCGCGCCCACGCCGAGGAGCGCGGCGGGCCCGGCGAGGAGAGAATGGGAGGGCGCCGGGCCTCTCCGCCCCTTTCACAGAGGAGACAGCCTCGTGACGGACCGGACGCGGGAGCACGACGGGACCTGGGAATACGAGGGCTACCGCCCTGGGGACGAGCGGCTGAGGGAGTCGCTGTGCACCCTGGGCAACGGTTACTTCGCCACCCGCGGGGCCCTGCCCGAGTGCGCGGCGGACGACATCCACTACCCGGGCACCTACGTCGCCGGCTGCTACAACCGGCTCACCTCGGAGGTCTCGGGACGCCGGGTCGAGAACGAGGACCTGGTCAACGTCCCCAACTGGCTCCCGTTGCGTTTCCGGCTCGCGGGCGGGGAGTGGCTCACCCCCGACACGGGGACCGTCCTGGACCACCGTCAGACCCTCCACCTGGACTCGGGAGTGCTGGAGCGCCGCACCCGGTACGCCCTCGGTCAGGGGCGGGCGCTGTCCGTACGGCAGCAGCGCCTGGTGCACATGGCCGATCCCCATCTCGCGGCGCTGCGCACCGAGTTCACCGCCGAGCACTTCACCGGCGATCTCGAGGTCGAGGCCGCACTCGACGGCGGCGTCACCAACGCCGGGGTGCCGCGCTACCGGGACCTGGACGGCCGCCATCTGACCCATGCGCACACCGGTACGGCGACGCCCGGCACGGTGTGGCTGCGCTGCCGGACCCGCACCTCGGACATCCGTATCGGCATGGCCGCCCGGCTGACGGCCCGGGTACCGGTGACGGACGCGCACGAACCGTCGCGCGCGGTTCAGCGCGTTGTGCTGTTCCTGGTCGACGGCCGCACCGCCACCGTCGACAAGACCGTCGCCCTGCACACCTCGCGCGACTACGCGATCAGTGACCCCCTTCGGGCAACCGTGGACCGGGTGAGCGCGGCGCCGGGTTTCGACGACCTCCTGGCATCCCACCGCACCGCCTGGCACCAGCTGTGGCGCCGCGCCGAACTCGACGTCCCCGGGGAAGCGGGCCAGATCCTGCGCCTGCACCTCTTCCATGTGCTGCAGACCCTCTCCCCGCACGCCGCCGACCTGGACGTGGGCGTCTCGGCCCGGGGGCTGCACGGCGAGGCCTACCGCGGGCACGTCTTCTGGGACGAGTTGTTCGTGCTGCCGTATCTGAACCTGCACTTCCCCGAGGTGTCCGGCGCCCTGCTCCGCTACCGCCACCGGCGCCTGGACCGGGCCCGCGTCGCGGCCCGGGCCATCGGCCGGCGGGGCGCGCTGTATCCGTGGCAGAGCGGCAGCGACGGACGCGAGGAGACACAGCAACTGCACCTCAACCCGCGCTCGGGCCGCTGGCTGCCCGACCACACCCACCTTCAGCACCACGTCGGCTCTGCCATCGCCTACAACGTGTGGCAGTACTGCGAGGCGAGCGGAGACGCCGAGTTCCTGCACACCAAGGGCGCCGAGATGCTGCTGCACATCGCGCGCTTCTGGGCCGACTCGGCGACCTGGGACGAGACCCTCGGACGGCACCGCATCCGGGGCGTGGTCGGCCCCGACGAGTACCACGAGGCCTACCCCGGCGCGGAGAGGCCCGGCCTGGACGACAACGCGTACACCAACGTCACGGCCGCCTGGGTCCTCGCCCGCACCCTGGAGGTGCTGCGCACGCTGCCCGAACCCCGCCGCCGTGAGCTCGTCGAGCGCACAGGTCTGGACGACAGCGAACCGGACCACTGGGAGGACGTCTCGCGGACGCTTCACGTGCCCTTCCACGACGGAGTCATCAGCCAGTTCGAGGGCTACGGCGACCTGCCGGAACTCGACTGGGACGACTATCGCAAGCGGTACGACGACATCCGGCGCCTGGACCGGATCCTGGAGGCGGAGGGTGACACGGTCAATCGCTACAAGGCGTCGAAGCAGGCCGATGTGCTCATGCTCGGCTATCTCTTCTCACCGGCCGAACTCCAGGGTCTCTTCGCCCGGTTGGGCCGCCCGCTGGACGAGGACACCTGGCGGCGCACGGTCGACTACTACCTGGGCCGCACCAGTCACGGCTCCACCCTCAGCGGCCTGGTCCACGGCTGGGTGCTGGCCCGTTGCCGACGCTCGGACGCGTGGAAGTTCTGCCAGGAGGCCCTGCGCGGCGACATCGCCGACCTGCAGGGCGGCACCACCGGCGAGGGGATCCACCTGGGCGCCATGGCCGGCACCCTCGACTTCGTCCAGCGAGGCCTGCCTGGCCTGGAGACCCGCTCCGGAGCGCTGTGGCTGGACCCCGTCCCGCTGCCCGAGCTGTCCTCGTACGGCTTCTCCATCAGCTACCAGGGCCACTGGGGCATCAAGCTGCGGCTGACGCACGGACAACTGGAGATCGCCGTACCGCCGTCCGACCTGATGCCGATCGACATCGAACTGCCCGACCGCGCGGTCAGCGTCCAGCCGGGCGAGACGTGCCGGCTTTTCCTGGCTGACTGACGGAGACGGACTGGCACAGCCGGCGGGACGTTTCCCAGGCGCCGAGTACGACGTCCTCGTAGAGGTAGCGGCCGCTCTCGAGCTGCGGCAGGTCCTGGGGGGTGGAGGCGCCGGACTCGCCGGCCGGTCCGCCGGTGGCCGCGCGAAGCCATTTCAGCGGCAGGCCGGCTGTGGTGAGGGCTTGTTCGAGGGGGAGGAGCGGGGGCGGGTTTCCGTCGAGCATGAAGTCTTCCCACTCCATGAGGTCGAAGAGGAACTGCCCGCCCTTGTAGGGCGGCCACGGTGCGAGGGTGTCGAGTACCTCCCCGGCGCGGGCGGGATCGTCGCGGCGCAGGGCGGCGCCGTGGCGGGCGAGGGTGCACAGGGCGGCCCGGGTCCAGAGGTTCGCCGTGGTGAGGACCTTGCGTACCTGTTCGTCGGACGGGCTCGGTGAGGGCGTGGTGGTCACAGTGGCCTTGAGGTGACGTAGTGGGCGATCTGGCGGAGTACGGCCTTGCCCTTGTTCTCGGGGATGGCGTCGAGGTCGCGTTCGAAGTGGGCGATGCCGCGGGCGGCGAGGTCGTCGGCGAGGGCGATGGCGTAGTCGATGGATCCCCGGCGGCGCATGTAGTCCAGTACGACCCGGACGTCCTGGGCCTGCTGCTCCTCGCGGGGTCTGAGGACGATCTGACGCAGCAGTTCGTGTTCCCAGGGGTGGGTGGCGGTGCGCAGGAGGTGGATGAGCATGATGGTCCGTTTGCCCTCCCACAGGTCGCCGAGGGCCTCCTTGCCGTAGAGGGCTTCGTCGCCGGTCAGGTTGAGGACGTCGTCCTGGATCTGGAAGGCGATGCCGATCAGCCGGAACGCCTCGTCGAACCGGTCCAGGACGGCCGGGTCGGTGACGCCGGCGCATACCGCGCCGATGCGGCAGGGGCTGATGCACGTGTACCAGCCGGTCTTCTTGGTGCTCATCGTGAAGTACGCCTCGTCCTCGGTGGGTACTTCCCGGTGCCGGATCCAGCCCAGTTCCATGGCCTGGCCCTCGAAGCTCTCCCGGCACATGTGGAGCGTCTCGCGGATCAGGCCGAGGGTGCGGGCCAGGCCGAGACCGGTCAGGTTCGACAGGACCGCGTCGATGGCGAGCAGGTTCAGCCCGTCGCCCACGTTCACGGCGAGTCCGGCGCCGTGCGCGGTGTGCAGGGTGGGCAGGCTCCGCCGGTGGGTGGACTCGTCGGCGATGTCGTCGTGAACGAGGAAGCCGTTGTGGAACAGCTCGAGCGCGGCCGCGCTGCGTACGGCGTCCTGGGCGCGCCCGCCGAAGGCGACACAGGCCGCGACGGCGAGGGTGGGCCTGAGTCCCTTGCCCTGGCGGGCGGGGTAGTCGCGCATGAGGTCGTACAGGTCCCGGCGCGGTTCCCGGTCGGGGATCAGGTGCCGCATCTCCTCGGCCACCCGGTCCCGGCAGACGCGCATGGTGTCGACCAGGTCCGCGTCGGTGAGCGGGAGTTCCTCCCACCAGGGGGTGCTGGTGCGGCCGTTCCACAGGGACCGGGGAGGGATCACCAGTCGCCCGCCGATGGCCGCGTCGGCGGCGGAAGCCGGTCCGGGCCGACGGTGGTTGAGGTAGTCCAGGGCCGTCCAGCCCGTCGTTTCCCCTACGTCGTCGCCCTGCTCCTCGGGGGTGTGTACGGCGGTGCCCCACAGGCCGGGAGACCGGCGCCGGTAGTCCTCCCACAGTCCCTGCACGTGCCGCAGGCCCGAGGCCCGCTGTGACAGCAGGGCGAACGCCCGCCACACCGCGAGCACCTGGCGGCCTTCGCCCCGCACATCCAGGCTCGTGGGCAGGACCTGGTCGACCGGGCGGCACTGGAGATCGAAGAGCAGGTTCATGGCCCGGTCGTCGAAGACCACCTCGACGTCGGCGGCGCCGTCCCGGCCCTCGTCGAACACCAGGCGGCTGTGGCGCGGTGTCAGCGACGCCGTGGTGCCGTCGTTGAAGGACAGTCCGAGCCGGATGCCCCGCATCTGATCGGCTGCCGCGGCCACCACGGCGGGGGCCCGTTCCGACAGTGCGGCCACGGTGTCCCTCAGGAGCGCGGCGCCCGTGCCGGGCCCGGCGGTGGTGTCAGCGCTCATCGGCTCCTCCGGCGAACTCGACGATGCCCCGTGTCTCGAACGCCACCCGCCGGCCGGAGACCACGCCCTCCACTCGGCAGGGGCCGAGTGTCTCGTGCACGCTGAAGGGCCGCAGTCCGCGCTCGCACGGGTTGGCGATGCGCCCGGCCGTCCGGCTGGTGAAGTCCAGCAGGAGATGGTCCCGGCCCATCCGCGCGCTGATCACCAGCCGCCCCGGCACCACCGAGCACGCCGGTGTGTTCAGCAGGTCCGCCAACGGGGGCACGAGCACCACATGGTCCCGGTCCAGCGCGCCGTCGACGGCCATGTCCAGGCAGCGCCGCGGGAAGTGGCGCCACAGCCGGCCATGGCGCCACAGCATCAGCGAGCCGTTGGCGGCGTTGCCCGGGTAGCGGGGCTGGACGAGGGTGAAGACGACGGCCGCGGGCGGCGGAGCCGTGGCGTCCGCAGTGCGCGGGGTGCCGTCGACGGCCTGTCCGTGCGGGGCGTTGACGAATCCGAACACCCAGCCGCCCAGCGTCGGCCAGCTCCACCGGCCTCTGACCCGCTCGTGATAGCCGGTCAGGGCCACCCGCCTGGGGCGCCCGTGGACCGTCACCGTCCCGGAGGCGAGGATCCCCGGCTCGGACTGCCAGCGCAGGAACTCGTCCGCACCGAACGGCGCGCACTGGGACACGCACGCGCGGCCGGTGCCGCGCAGCCTCAGGTCGACCGCCGGTGACCCGGCCACAGCCGCCACCATGAAGGCGCCGTCGGCTCCGTCGGCACGGGGTAACCGGAACGAGGACCACGCCACCTGCTGACGACGGGCGTTGAACTGGCTGGCCTCCCAGCCGCCGTCCCGGTCGTGCACCAGCACGATGGCCCGCTGGTGCGGGGAGTCGTCCGCGCGGTCGGCCCCGAGCGAGGACAGGTTCGCGATCACCGCGAGGTTCCCGCACCGGGACAGAAACGCGTAGTGCAGCCATTGCCGCTCCAGCGGCCCGCCCCGCAGCCCGCCGAGGACTCCCTGCGGGAAGGGCCCTGCCGGGCCCAGCCGCCGCTCACCCACCTCTGATGCCGTGCTCACACTCCGGAGAGTAACCATCCGTGATCAATGACTACTTTGCGTTGCGCAAGCTCGGTGCGGGCCAGCAGGCGGAAACGGCCTCCTGGCGAGTCCCTCGAACGAGTGAACCCATGATCAACACCCGTCGCGGCACGCGCGGGTCACCGGTCACCGGGCTGACGCTTGCTGCCGCTCCCGAGCATCACCAGCCCAGAGAGGAACCGTCATGATCGACGTCGCGTTCGACAAGAGAATGGTCATCGTCCACTCCGTCAGCGGGAATGTGATCACACCGCACTTCCACAAGACCGGCTCGGGCACCGAGATGCGCCTGTGGCACACGGGGACGCCCAACGACCACGGAAGCAACTACTCGGCCGCGGGTGACCACCTCGGTCGCATCTGGTCCTTCGAGCCGGCCCACAACGGTGTGCGCATCAGGAACCACCTGACGACGGCGATGTACCTGACGGTCGACGACGCCAAGGAGAACACCACCCTCAAGATGCGCACCCGGCAGGACCACGACCGCGGACAGGTCTGGCACCTCGAGCGCGCCCTGCCCGGCCTGAACGACTTCCTCCTGGTGCCCTCCCACGACAACGGCCTGGCGATCGGCCCCATGGAGGGGGCGCACGAACTCGAGACCGTGCTGATCCTGCGACCCAGGACCACCCTCAACCAGCTCTGGACGGCCCAGGCCCTCTGTCCCGTCCGGGCCGCTGACGACCTCTGAGCCGCGACGGCCCCGGGTCCACCGTGCGGCGGGCCCGGGGCCGGTCGATCCAGGTGGGGCTCAGGGCTTGATGACGGTCCCCGTCAGCTTGACCTTGCCGTGGTGCTTGCCGAAGATCGCGTACCCGTCGTCGTACGTACCGGGGGTGGCGCCGTCCTCGGCCGCGACGGCGAGGCCGTAGCCCAGGAACGGCCGGTCCTGGGCGCCGGTGAAGAGGTGGAGGGGCGCCTCGACGATCAACGTCTTGCCGTTGTCCTCCAGCGAGCAGGGCAGCAGGGTGGGCTTGGTCTGCTGCCAGTCGCGCAGGTGGTCGAAGTATGCGTATCCCGCGACTCCGGTGAAGACCAGGCCCTTGGGCGCGTGGAACTCCTGACGGAGCTTGCCGATGCTGACCGGCTGCTCGTCGGCGGAGGTCATCGCGATCAGGATGAAGTGACCCGGATTCTTCTTGTCCTCCGCCCCCTTACCGACAGTGACCTGCGGGATCGCGTCCCGCACCTGAAAGATGGCCAGCTGGTGTTCGTCGGCGGGGCCGGTCTCTCTCTTGATGTCCTCGACCTTTGTCTGGCCGGATTCCTTGTGTCCGTCGTGCGACACACCGTCCGAGGTGGCGTGGTAGCGGTAGTACACGCTGCCCAGGAACCAGCCTTCCTCGAGCTTGGTCCGGTCCCAGCTCAGCTTTTCGTTCACAGGGCCGCCCGGGCCGTCGCTCACCTGGGGCCAGACCAGGAAGCGGTAGAAGCCGTGCTTGTCCTTGGCCTCACGCAGGTTCAGTTCCTTGACGGCCCAATCCACTTTCGCCAGGTCGACCTCCGCCAGGTCGCTGGTCCCCTTGATCGGCTGCTTCACCGGTTCGGGCGTCAGGTTCGAGGGGGTGCCGTCCTCGTGCACCAGCTGGTAGTACACGTGATCCGTGTGGTTGCCCTTCGCCTCCTTGCTCCCCTCGTCGGCGTTGTGGATCCGGACGTGGAAGGTGCCTGCCGGGATCCTTCCGTCGTCGGAGACGTAGCCGAACTGCGCCTGGGGACGGCCCGAGACCACCGGCCAGGGTCGTGGAAGCTTCGAGAACACCTGGGCCACCGGCTGGATCTCGACCTTGCCGTTGGTGAGGGTGATCCGGACGGTGAGCGAGCGCTTCCCCTCGGGCGCCGGCAAATTCAGGTAATTCAGCTCGTTGCGCAGCGTGAAGGTGATGACGTCGGTTTCGTCGCCCGGCATCGCCAGGTCGACGATCTCGTAGTTGGCCCCTTCGGCGCCGTGGCCGCCCTGCCCCCTGAAGAGCTGCTTCGCGGGGTACAAGTCCGTGCGGTCCATGTTGTAGGTGGATTCCACCTGGGTGATCCGAACCCCCGCGGGCACCCGCAGCCGTCCGTCGAGCCGGAATTCGCGGGAAGCGTGCGGGATCTTGTCGGTGTAGCCCAGGACCTGGATGCCGGTCCCCTCGGGATCGCTGCCCGCCCCCGCACTCGCCTTCTCCACAGTGGTCATCGAACACGACTCCTACACTCGAAGGTTTTTCCACCATCCCTTCACATATGTGCCGATTCGTATGCATATGCCAAGAGCAATGAGGCCGACCCTCACCTGTCCGGCCGTACGTCGCGCTACCCCTCGGAGGAGCGACGGACGATGCGGCGCACGTTCTCCACAGCGCCGCACCCTTCCCTCAGCCGACGCTCCCGTTCCGCCAGGAACGCCTCGCCCAGTTCCTCCCGGCGGTCCATGGCGACGTTCTCGCGGGCGCCGTTGAGGATGGTGCGCTCTTCCTCGTCGGTGTGGTGGGTGATGGCCTTCACGAGCTCTTCAAGCTTCTCGTCCCACTCGGCGGAGCCGACCTCGCCGACCTCCATGAGTTCGAGGAGCGCCTCGTTGCCCTCCTCGTGCTCCTCCTCGCCGTGTTCGAGCTCGTCGTCGTCGATCCTCTTGTAGCGCTTGAGGGCGGGGTACACCTTCGACTCCTCCGCCAGCGCGTGCGCGATCAGCAGACCGGCGAACTCCCGCAGTGCGGCCGCCCGGTCGGATTCGACGCTGCGCATCCGGTGGAAGAGGTCCTCCATTCTCCTGTGGTCCTGGAGGATGAGTTCGACGACGTCTCGTGTCTCGGTCATGGGGCGGGCATCACTTCCGTACGAGGGAACCTTGCCGGAACCGGATACCCCCGCGCACCGCGTTCAGCCGCGCGGCTGGTGTTCCGGCCATGCGCCGTCCGGCAGCCCTCGATAAAGTTGATAAGCAGGCGAAACCTGTCAATAAGCGCCGGATCCTCGTCTGTGGGAGAAGCCATGGGCAGCTATGTGAACCTGGCCTACGACTACCCGGTCCTCGGGGCCTTCTGGACGATCATGTGGATCTTCCTGTGGGTCATGTGGATCTTCCTGCTCTTCCGCGTCATCGTCGACATCTTCCGCGACGACGCCCTGAGCGGCTGGGCCAAGACGGGATGGCTGGTCTTCACCATCGTCCTGCCCTTCCTGGGCGTCTTCGTCTACGTCGTCGCCAGGGGCAAGGGCATGGGCAAGCGGGAACAGGACCATGTGAAGGCCAAGCTGGACGAGACGGACCGCTACATCCGCGAGACCGTCGGCGCCACCGGCCCGGCCAGCGAGGCGGACCAGCTCGACAAGCTCTCGCAGATCCGGGCCCGCGGCGACATCTCCGACGAGGAGTTCCGCCAGGCCAAGGAGAAGGTCCTCCACCCGTGACCGCACGCCCTGACGGGTGAGGCACGGTGAGCGGCAGCGTCTGGGCGGGGGCGGCCGTGGCCGCCGTGACGGCCGGGTACGCCCTCTTCTCCCGGCGGCTGGCCACCACCGCCGTGTCGGCGCCGATGGTGTTCACCGGCTGCGGGATCGCCATCGGCCCGGTCGGGCTCGATCTCCTCGACCTGAAGCACGACTCGGGCCCCGTGCTCACCCTGGTCGAAGCCGCCCTGACGCTGGTCCTGTTCACCGACGCCATGTCCGTACGGCGACGGGATCTGCGCCTCGGCGGATTCCTCCCGGGCCGCCTGCTGGGCATCGGTCTGCCGTTGACCATCGGGGCGGGCTGGCTGCTGGCGTGGCCCCTGCTGCCGGGGCTGACCCTGTGGGAACTGGCCCTGCTCGGTGCCGTGCTCGCGCCGACCGACGCCGCACTCGGCAAGACGGCGGTCTCCGACCGCCGGGTTCCCCCGCTGGTGCGCGGCGGCCTGAATGTCGAATCCGGCCTCAACGACGGTATGGCGCTGCCCTTCTTCGTGCTCTTCCTCGCGGCCCTGCCCGGAACCGTGACCTCGCAGGAGGGGGCCGACGGAGTCTTCTGGCGTGCGCTCGTGCTCAGCACCGCGTGGGGCCTGGCCGTGGGAGGGCTCGGCGGGTGGCTGTTGCGCCGGTCGCGGGCGAGGGGCTGGATCGGTGGTGACTGGCGGCAGACGTTCGTCCTGGCCGTGGCCGTGGGCGCGTACACCGTGGCCGTCGCCTTCGACGGGAGCGGCTTCATCGCGGCCTGGGTGGCCGGCTTCGCCTTCGGTGTATCCGTGCGGCGGGGCGGACCGGCGGCGGAGGCGCGACCAGAGGCGGAGGCCCCGGCCGCCGTCGACGACTCCGCCGGTCTCGCCGGGCATCTCGCCGACCTTCTCGCCTCGTTGAGCTTCCTGGTCTTCGGTGCCGTCCTGCTCGGGCCGACGCTCGACGATCTCGACTGGCGGATCATCGTCTATGCCGTGCTGAGCCTCACCGTGGTCCGGATGCTGCCGGTCGCCCTCTCCCTGGCCGGGACCGGCCTGGCCCTTCCCACGGTCGCCTACATCGGATGGTTCGGGCCGCGCGGCCTCGCCTCCGTCGTCTTCGGGCTTCTCCTCGTGGAGGAGCACGTCCCGGGCGTTCAGCTCCTCGGCCGGGTGATCGCGGTCACCGTCGCGTTCAGCATCCTCCTGCACGGCATGTCGGCCGTGGTCCTCGCGAAGCGGTACGGCGCCTGGTACCGGAAGGCCGCCGCCCTGCGACCGGGGCTGCGCGAGAACCTGCCCCGGGACGGGGAGGCCGGGCATGCGCCGACGGCGCGGTAAGGGGGCCGATGCCGATGCGAGCGGCGGCCCGCCGGCGTCATCTTCCCGGGCCCGCCGGCTGCGGGACGGGTACCCGCCGAAGCGGAGAACCCCGGGTGGGCGACCACCGGACTAGGTCTTTCGTGCCGGTTCACGCGGGACGGAGGCCCGATTCGCCGTGCCCCGCAGGACAGTTAGCGTCCCAGCATGCGTATAGGACTACTTGGCACAGGCAACGTCGCCCGAGCACTCGCCCACGGCTGGAGCGCCGCGGGGCATGACGTCCTTCTCGGCTCGCGCCGGCCCGGGGAGCGGACGGATCTCGGGCTCCCCGTGGGGAGTCTGGGCGAAGCCGCCGCTCATGCGGAGGTACTGGTCAACGCCACCCCGGGGACCGTCTCGGTCGAGCTGCTGCGCTCGATCGGGGCCGCGGCACTGGCCGGAATCCCGCTGATCGATGTCGGGGTCGGTCTCTCCGACGACTTCGTCGAGCTCTCCCATCCCAACAGCAGCCTGGGGGAACAGATCCAGGACGCGTTCCCCCTGACCCCCGTCGTGAAGACGCTGTGCACCATGGACTCCACGGTGATGAGCGCCCCGGGCGATCTGGAGGGCCCGAGCACCGTCTTCCTCTCCGGCGACGACGCCGAGGCGAAGCGGACCGCCGGCTTGCTGCTCACCGACCTCGGCTGGCCCGCGTCGTCCCAGCTCGACATCGGCGGTATCCGCACGGCACGCGGGCAGGAGCACTTCGCCCTGCTCTTCATGGGCATCGCGGGCGGCCTCGGCTCTCACACCTTCAACATCAACGTGGTCGCCCGACCGGCCGCCTAGAGCAGGCTCAGTCCCCGACGCACTTGGGGTACTTCGAGCCACGGTTGCAGTCGTGGTAGTCGTACTTGCTGACCCTGAACGCGAATGCGGTGGCGAGGCGACGCATGTCGTGCTCCGATCAGCGTGAAAGCGCTGATCAGTGTAGGGGCGCCCCTGACCGTTCATGAGGAGCCCTATGTGTGCCGGAGCGCTCTGAACGCGTGGCCGTTCGGTTCGCGGAGGGGGCGCAGGGCGGCTCTCTTGACGCTCACCACGATGAGGCACGTGGCCAGGCAGTACAGGAAGGCCACTCCGGAGGCGGCCAGACTGCCCAGGAGTGAGTTGGCGTTGGGTGCGGCGGACGCCGCGATCGCCGCGACCGCGTTGCTGCGCCGCAGGAAGAACATGGGTTTCCCGGTGTAGACGTGCAGCGGTTCGTTGCCCTCGTGGTGGCTGCCGTCCCGGGAGACATCGACCAGCACCCCGATCGAGGCGAGGACGGTGCCGACGATGGAGACGAGCGCGATGTCGAGGAAGAGCAGGAGCAGGGCCGCCGCGGAGAGCAGCATGCACAGGTACGCGGTTCTCAGCGCGTCCTTGAACTCGCGGTCCGGCAGGCGGTATCCGAGGTCGACCAGGATGCGGGCCATGCCCTCGTCCTCGGCGTCGTCGTCCGCCGGCGGGGCCGTCTCGATGGCGAACTGCTGTGTGTTGGAGGCGGTTCGCCCGTTCCGCACCCGTACGAGTTCGGTTCCTTCCCGGCCCTGGGCGTCCGCGGGGACGAGCCCCTCGGGGGTGACGAACTCCAGCCGGTTCGTCAGCACGCGGGGAAGGGCCAGGTCCAGGGAGATGACGACCCGGCCCCAGCCGTCGCGGTGCGTGACGCAGTCCTCCTCGTACTGGTAGGTCACCTCGGAAGGCAGCCCCGGGTGGACGTCCAGCAGGGCGACGAGCGGGGTGTAGCGCATCATGCCTTCGACGCGCTCCCTCAGGGCCTCCTCCACGTCGTCCGCCTGCCCGGTCCGGCGCAGCAGGGACGTGAGTTCCTCGGTGCCACTGCGCCAGCCCAGGGAGTCCAGCCGCCGGGACAGCTCCGCGCGCGTCGAGTTCTCGGGGGGCTGCTCACCTCCGCCCAGGAGCCGGCCGACACCGCGGGCCATGGCGCGGACCGTCTCGTTCGCCGGGAGCACGGTCACCGGGCTGACTCCGCGTTCGCTCAGGCGGAGCACTTCGAGGCGGTCCCAGTGGTCCTGCGGGAGAAGGTCCGCGAGGACCATGCTCCGCCGGCCGGGCCGGTCCTCCGTGGCCAGCTTGGTGGTCACCTGGTGGACAGCCATGGATCTGGAAGCGAGCTTCACACGATGGGTGCGGGTGATGATGGTTCTGGCCGGGTGGGCCAGGTCCTGCAGCAGTCGTAGCTCGCCGCCGAGGACCGGCATGCCGCGCGGGTCGACCGTCGTGGTGGCGTCGGGGACGACCAGCGCGGTCAGGGGCGTGGCCGGGGCGGGTCGTTCCGTGCAGTGCACGACGAGGTCGCGGGCGAGCGAGACGAGCCGGGTGGCCGTCGGGTCGGAGGGGGTCCCGTGGCGGGCCAGGAGGTCGTCCAGGGCGACGATCGTGGAGCGCTCCACGTGGGCCGGAGCGTTGAGGATCACCGCCACGGCCTGGATGATCCCGGCCAGCGACCGCGCCCCCGGCTCGACGGGCGCGTCGGCGACGGGTGGGTCGGCCACCTCTGCCGCTGCACGGCCCGCGGCCTCGGCGTGGCCGGCGATGAGAGCCTCGTGGGCGAACGCCGCCAGCCGTTCCGCCACCAGCTCCGGCCGGTAGGCGAGCAGATGCCGGACCTCGTACACGTACCAGATGAGCCGGTCGGTACGGAGCGGCCGCAGCGGCTGGTTGTAGTAGGTGAAGGCGATCCTGTGGGCCTCCTGGTACTCGGCCGTCCGCTCGGTGCGCATACGGTCGTGCAAGGCGGTGCGCAGCGCGGAGCGGATCGCGAACTGCGGGTCGCCGCCCGGCCCGCCGTACGGAACCCGGTCCCTGACGACGAAGGGGGAGGCCAGGACCTGTTCCGGCGGCACTCCGACGTCGAGGTTCGCCGCCGTGTACAGCACGATGTCCGTGCCGAACCACTGGTGCACGGCGAGCGCTTCGAGCAGCCGTCCCTCGTCGGCGGGGAGCCGGTCGAAGTGCGCCAGTGCCCGCCGGAAGACGTGTTCCTGGGTCATGGCGTCAGCCCTCCCTGTCGTCGCCGTCATCACCGGTGGCGGTGGCCGGCCGGCCGTCCGGATGCCGCGGAGCGGGTTCACCGGGCTCCATATGACACGCGAAGAACTCGGCGAGCAGCCCCGGCACGCCGCCGTGGCTGCGCTGGATCACCACGGCCTTGTCCCTGAGGCTGGCGAATCCGAGGTTCTCGATCCAGTCCTGCACGGCCTCCACGTCGAACGGCGGCAGCACCAGCGTCTGAACAGCCGTGGAGTACGGGGGGTGGGGCAGGCTCGGCACACTCCGTCCGGCCAGGAAGACGCTGACCTCCCGCCTGGACAGCAGGTTCGGCAGCAGGCTCCGGCCGAGCCAGTCGCGCATCGGCCGGGCACACGCCTCGAAGCTGTCGAGGCAGATCACGGGCCTGCGCGCATCGGCGACCAGGTTGTCCAGCAGGGCGTCGCTCAGGGCGGCGAGGCGCAGGACCCGGTCCTCTCCCTGGGCGAGCAGCCGGATCGCCGAGTTCCGCACCCGGACGTTGCTGAAGGCGACCTCCGTCGTTCTCGACTGCTCCGCATGCCGGTCTCGCGTGCTCCGGTAGCCCGGTACGCCGACGTCCTGGCTCCGCGCCTGTATGGAGAGCTGTTCGAGCACGTCGTGTTCCACCGCCGTCCGTGACAGGTCGACGAAGTACACGCCGTTGCCCTCGTGGCGGTCGTAGATCTCGAACAGCAGGGACGACTTGCCGATGTCCTGCGGCCCTTCGAAGAACAGCGCCTGCCGTGCCCCGCCGCGATCCTCGTCCCGGGCCGTGAGGCGGGCCGCGCTGTCCAGTTGCTCGGCACGGTCGATGTGCCGGTGAGATGTTGCCGGTTCGTGCACCCGCTCTTCCCGTCCCCCTCGTGACGCCGCGGACCGAGTCGGACCCCTACCGGGGGTTCCGGCCCGTCGGGGGGTCGGCGGGGTTCGCTCCGTCGGGCGGGACGGTTCCGCTTTCCGGCAGGATCTCCACGACGCTGTGCTTGAACCGGGCCCGGCGGAACGAGGTTCTCGCACCCTTCACCATCCGGAAGCGGGACCGCTTGGACCTGAAGCGGTCCACCTGCATCGTCTGGTTGGTGACGGGCTTGGCCTCCTGGCCGCCCTCCACACCGGCCCGCATGCCCAGGCCCTGGATGTTGGCGCTCTTCAGCGAGCCTCGCCGCAGACCGAAGACGATCACGCCCACGATCCCGAGCACGATGAGGCCTACGACCAAGAGCTGCATGGGACTCAGATCCACCATGGACAACGCGCCTCCCCCGACTTCCCCCTGACGCACTGTAAGTACCATCCCACAATGCGCAACAAACCCAGCAGGGCTTGCGTAGAAATTTCCCTGTACCGCCAACCTTGGGAGGCCTCCGTGCGCGACCTCGCGGACTCGATCGAATCGATGGAGCAACTCGCCGCCGTCTGGCGGGTGATGGTGCTCGACCGGGATCCGCGGGCCGATGTCCGCGACCTTCCGGGCATCGCCGTCCGCTGGGCCGACTGCCGGTTCGCCTTCTGGAACTGCCTCACGCTGACCGAGCGGGGCATCGGCGCCGGGCTGGCGCGGCAGCGGGTGCACGAGGCGGCGCGGATCATGCGGTCGAAGAAGCATCCCGGTTTCCTGTGGGTCTTCGAGGAACTCCTCGACGACGAGGCACGCTCGGAGCTCAGGGACGCGGCCGGGCAGGCGGGGCTCGCACACGCCTTCCCCGGCACGGGCATGGCGGGAGACCTGCTGCCCGTTCCCGAACCGGCCCACCCGGAGCTGACGTTCGTCCGCGTGACCACCGACGAACAGTTGCGGGCCTTCGCCGACCTCAACTCGCGCGCCTACGGGTTCCCGCTGGAGGACGGCCGTGACGGTCTCGGCCGCTCCCCGCTGTGGAAGAGCCAGGTGTACGCCTACCTGGGCGTACGGGACGGTACCGCCGTGTCCTGCGCGGCCACGGTGGAGGCCGACGGGCGCCTCTTCGTGCTGCTCGTCGCCACCGACCCGGAGTGGGAGCGGCGGGGTTACGGGGAAGCCGTGACGCGCAAGGCGCTGTACGAGGGCGGTCGCGCCACCGGACTGACCCGGGCGACACTGCACGCCACGGCCGCGGGCGCGCCCGTGTATCCGCGGATCGGCTTCGAGCCGAACTCCCCTATGAGCTTCTATGCCTTGAGTGAGTGACCGGCTGGTCGCCCCGCTCGCCCTCGTCCCGGGCGTGAGCCACCGGTGCCGTCGTGGAGCGGGGGATCACATGCGTCGGCAGGACCAGGTGCCGACCGTGTTCCCCCTCGGCGTCGTCGATGAGCTTCAGGGCCAGTTCGCCGGCCTCGCGCCCCATGTCCGACGGTGACTGGGCGACCGTGGACAGGTCGAACCAGTCCGCCAGCGGCTGGTCGTCGAAGCCGAGGACGGAGATGCGCTCGGGTACGGGGATCCGGGTCTTGCGCAGGTTCCAGATGAGGGCGACGGCGACCTCGTCCTGCTCGGCGAAGACGGCGGTCGGCGGCTCGCGCAGGCTCAGCAGTGTGCCGAGCACCTCGGCGGCGGCGCGCTTGTCGCCGACCCGGGTGGAGACCACCAGGTCGTCGTCGAGCGGGACGCCCGCCTCGGTGAGCGCCTGCTGGTAGCCCAGCAGCCGTTCGTTGGAGCTGAAGGTGAAGCCGCTCGCGCCCTGGGTCTGGACGAAGGCGATCCTGCGGTGGCCGAGGTTGAGCAGATGCCGGGTGCCGTGCAGGGCGCCGGCCACGTCGTCGACGTAGACGCTCGGACGTCCGTCGACGTGCTGGCTGACGTAGATGACCGGCATGCCGAGGTCGTCCAGCCGGGCCGTCTCCTCGTCGGTGAGGTCGAAGGAGAACACCAGGAGCGCGTCGGCGTTGCGGCGCGCCGGGAGGTGCTCGAAGAAGTCCGTGCGCTCGGCCAGGTCCGGGATCTCGTAGACGTTCAGCTGCAGGCCCGCCGCCCGGAGCAGCGGGGCCAGGCTGGACAGGGCGGCTCCCATGAACCACGAGTCGAGCGTCGGGACCATCACGGCGACCGTCCCGGTCCGGCCCGTGACCAGGCTCGCGGCCTGCCGTGACACGGCGAAGTTCAGTTCGCGCGCGGCCTTCTCCACCCGGGCGCGCACCTCCGGCGACACCGTGGACAGACCGCGCAGCGTGCGCGAGACGGTGGAGGTGGAGACCATCCGGCGCGACCATCCCGCCCTCGGCGACGGCACGATGACCTGGCTGGACACACCGGACGCGGTCCTGGCCTTCACCCGGGAGCCCGGCTTCGTGTGCGTGGTCAACCTCTCCGCCGAGCCGTACGAGCTGCCCGGCCACTCCCGGCTCCTCCTGTCCAGCGGCCCGCTGGAGAACGGCATGCTGGGGCCGGACCAGGCGGTGTGGCTCGCGGTGTAGGGCGCCGGCGAAAAGCAGTTGACCGCTCCCCGCTGTCCACGGGCACGATCACGGTTCCGCTTCCGTCCTCCGTACACGTGAAGGAGTTCCGTCCGTGCCCTCAGCACTCTTCCCCGACCTGTCCACCCCCGGCACATGGGTGATCGGCACCCGGTATGCCGACGGCCCCGACCGGCAGCGGGCCGTCGTAGAGGAGGAGTCGGCCTTACTGGAGCCACCGCCGGCCGGCCTCGCCGCCGTCAGCTGGTTCCTGAGCTCGGACGGGGAGACCGTGCTGACGCTCGCGCGGTGGGACGACGACGCCGTGGTTCCGTCCGTCGGCCCGCCCCGCTATCGCCTCTACCGCAGCCTGGCCGAGGAGCGGGAGACCCGCGTCCCGGGCTGTCTGATCACCGCCGCGTTCGACGTCGACGGGCCCGAGCGGCAGCGGTCGTTCACCGACGCGGTGATCGCGGCCCAGCCCCGGGAGGGCGGCCATCCCGGGGCGATCTCGGCCCACTTCCTGCACAGCGTCGACGGCAGCCGGGTGCTGCTGTACACGGAGTGGACCAGCGCCGAGGCCCACCAGGAGGCGGCCGAGGCCGGTGATCACGACCAGGGGCACGCGCTGTTCTCGGGGACACCCGGGGTGCGGCTCACACACGGCGGGCGGTTCCGGCTCCATCGCGACCTGCGGTGACTCAGTGCGCCGGTCGCCCGTCATCGACCGGGAAGCCGCCCACCGTGAATCCGATCACCGTCCCGCCCCCCTCCCGGCGGACCGCGAACGGCGCTCCCCCGTGCGCGAGGGCCACCTCGCGCACGATGGACAGGCCGAGGCCCGAGCCCGGCAGGGAGCGGGCGTCTGCGGCGCGGTAGAAGCGGTCGAAGACACGGGCGAGGTCGCGGTCGGTGATGCCGGGGCCCCGGTCCAGGACCTCGACCCGGATCGTGCCGGGCCGGGCGGGCCCGGAGACGACGATCTCGATGGGTGTCGTGCCGCGCTGGTCGAACTTCACCGCGTTCTCGACGAGGTTGGACAGCGCCCGGGTCAGCATCCCGGGCCGTCCGTCGGTCGTGGTGTCGCCGCTCGCGCGGAGCGTGATCTCCCGGCCGCTGCGGCGCCGGGCCAGGCCCGCCACCTCCTCCGCGAGGCCGGCGACGTCCACCCGCCGGGGCGGCTCGGTGTCGGACTGCCCGGCCGCGAGGTCGACGAGTTCGTTGACCAGGTCGGTCAGCTCGCGGGCCTCCTGGCCGAGGTCGGCGACCAGTTCCTCCCGGGTCCCGGGCGGCAGTTCGTCGATCCGGCGGAGCATCGAGATGTTCGTCCGCAGCGAGGTCAGCGGCGTCCGCAGCTCATGGCCCGCGTCCTGGACGAGGCGCCGCTGGTCCTCCTCGGACTGGGCGAGCCGCCCCAGCATGCGGTCGAAGGCCCGGCCCAGCCGTCCCACCTCGTCATGACCGGCGACCGGCACCTGGATGCCGAGACGGCGGGTCCGGGCGACGTCCTCGGCGGCGTCGGTCAGGACGACCAGGCGCCGTGTGATGCGCCGGGCGAGCCACCAGCCGAACAGTCCGGCGGCGATCACGACGGCCGCCATCAGCAGCAGCGTCCGCCGCTGCAGCGCCCGCAGCAGGTCCTCGACGTCGCTGAACTCCTGCGCGACCTGCACCGCGCCCCGCCCGCCGCCGAGGGAGACGGTCGCGACGCGGTACACGTCGTTGCCCACGTCGACGTCCTTGTGCTCGACCACCCGCCCGGACAGGGACGCGGCGGCGATCCGCACATCGGCCCCGGTCACCGGCAGTCCCGGACTGCCCGCGTCGACGACATGGCCGTCCGGGCCGAGCACCTGCACATCGGTGCGGGCGGGCCGCACGAGGTCGTGGCCGGGCGCGGCGGAGGAGAAGTCCTCCGGCGTCATCCGGTTCTCCCGCACCTCGTCCCGCAGGTCCTGCACGACCTCGTCGAACACCGTCTGCTGGTCCACCCGCACCAGCCGGGCGGCCGCGCTGTAGGACAGGATGCCTACCAGGATCGTCACGGCCGCGGTCACCGCCGCGAACGACACCGCGAACGTCGTGCGCAGCGAGACCAGCTTCGGCCGCCGCCCGCTCAGCATCCGGCGGAGGCGGCCCACTCAGTCCTCCCGCAGCACGTAACCCACGCCCCGCACCGTGTGGATCAGCTGCGGCCCGTCCGGATCGTCGAGCTTGCGGCGCAGATAGCCGACGTAGACGGCGAGATTCTTCGAGCCGGGGCCGAAGTCGTAGCCCCAGATACGGTCGTAGATCGTCGAGTGGTCGAGGACGATGCCGGTGTTGCGGACCAGCAGCTCCAGCAGCTCGAACTCGGTGCGGGTCAGCTCCAGCTCGCGCGCGCCCCGCCAGGCCCGGCGCGCCTGCGGGTCCATGCGGATGCCGGCGGCCTCGATGAACCGCTCGGGGAGCTGCCGCCTGGGCGCCTCGGGCACGGGCGCGGCACCGGCGGGCGCGGCACCGGCGGTTCCGCCCCCGGCCGGTGCGCCGCCGAGGGGGTCGCCCACCCCCACCGGGCTGGTGCGGCGCAGCAGCGCGCGCAGCCGGGCGAAGACCTCCTCCACGTCGAAGGGCTTCACCACATAGTCGTCGGCGCCCGCGTCCAGCCCGGCGATCCGGTCGGCGGTCTCCACGAGGGCCGTCAGCATCAGGACCGGCGTCCGGTCGCCCTCGGCGCGCAGCACCCGGCACACCTGGAGCCCGTCGATGCCGGGCATCATCACGTCCAGGACGAGGACGTCCGGGCGGTTGCGGTGGGCCTGCGCCAGTGCCTCGACACCGTCGGCGACCGCCATGACCTGGTAGCCCTCCAGGGTCAGGGCGCGCTCCAGGGCGTTGCGGATGGCGCGGTCGTCTTCGGCGAGCAGCACGGTGTGGGGCACGCGTCCAGTGTGCCTGGCGACCGGCTCCCCGGGACCGGATGCGCTGCGCCGGAGCGTCCTTCTTACTCCCCTCTCACCAGGGCGCACACAACCACCGGCCGGGGCGCCCGCCGTCCCCTCACGCCCGGGCCCGGGCGAGCCGGGCCGCGTGCGTCGGCGCGTCGGGCACGTCCGCCGGGCGGTCCACGGCGAACTCCTTGCGCAGCACCGGTACGACCTCCTCGCCCAGCAGGTCGATCTGCTCCAGCACGGTCTTCAGCGGCAGCCCGGCGTGATCGACCAGGAACAGCTGGCGCTGGTAGTCGCCCGCGTACTCCCGGAAGGCCAGGGTCTTCTCGATGACCTGCTGCGGGGTGCCGACGGTCAGCGGCGTCTGCTCCGTGAAGTCCTCCAGCGACGGCCCGTGCCCGTAGACGGGGGCGACGTCGAAGTAGGGCCGGAACTCGCGCACGGCGTCCTGCGAGTTCCGCCGCATGAAGACATGCCCGCCGAGCCCGACGATCGCCTGCTCGGGCGTGCCGTGCCCGTAGTGGGCGTACCGGGCCCGGTACAGCTCGACCATGCGCTTGGTGTGGTCGGCCGGCCAGAAAATGTTGTTGTGGAAGAAGCCGTCGCCGTAGAACGCGGCCTGCTCGGCGATCTCCGGCGAGCGGATCGACCCGTGCCAGACGAACGGCGGTACGCCGTCCAGCGGCCGGGGCGTCGCCGTGAAGCCCTGCAGGGGCGTACGGAACTTCCCCTCCCAGTCGACGCCCTCCTCGCGCCACAGGCGGTGCAGCAGGGCGTAGTTCTCGACGGCGAGCGGGATGCCCTGCCGGATGTCCTGCCCGAACCAGGGGTACACCGGCGCGGTGTTCCCGCGGCCCAGCATCAGATCCACCCGGCCGTCGGCCAGGTGCTGGAGCATCGCGAAGTCCTCGGCGATCTTCACCGGGTCGCTGGTGGTGATGAGGGTGGTGGCCGTGGAGAGGACCAGCCGCTCGGTGCGGGCGGCGATGTAGCCGAGCATCGTGGTCGGGGAGGAGGGCACGAAGGGCGGGTTGTGGTGCTCGCCGGTCGCGAAGACGTCGAGCCCGGCCTCCTCGGCCTTGAGCGCGATGGCGACCATGGCCTTGATCCGCTCGCGCTCGGTCGGTGTCCGGCCCGTGGTCGGGTCGGGCGTGACGTCGCCGACACTGAAGATCCCGAACTGCATGGTCGCTCACCCTCCAGATTGTTTACCCTTCAACCGTACCTGGGAGAACGACAGCGGGCGCGGGGGCATTCCAGCGGGGGTCCCGGCCGGTCCGCCCGAGCAGCCGCTCCCAGGCCGACGCGCCCTCCGCCACCGGCACCGGCTCCCCGAACACCCCCATCTTCCGGGCCGTCGGCGCCAGCTCGTCCACCGCGCCGGACAGCTCCGCCACGACCGCCTCGTCGGCACCCGGGTACTCCTGGCCCGTCGCCCGCGCCAGGTCCCACACGTGCACCGTCAGATCGAGCAGCGCCATCGAGCCGACCAGCCGCGCCGGCATGTTCATCCCGCCCGTGGTGCCCTCCTCGGCACCCGGCGCCGACCAGGCCGCCACCAGCCGCTCCGACTCCTCGGCGAGCCGCTCACGCCACCCGTGGCTCCCGGCGACCGGGTCGGGCTTGTCACCGAAGTCCGCCGCCTCCTTCGCGGCCAGCCGCTGGAACTGCACGATCACCTGGAAGAGGTGATCGACCAGCGCCCGCACGTCGTACTCGGCACAGGGCGTGGGCGCGGCGAGCGCCGAGTCGGGAATGCCCCGCACCACCGGCACCGCCCGCTCCCGCGCCATGCCCAGCAGCTCACCGATGCCGTACGTCCTCACAGGGTTCGTGTCCATGCTCCGACGGTAGGGACGGCCACGACCGCCCATCTTGAAGAAACGCGACGTACGATCCGGCCATGGAGGCACCCCGCCACGACACCCGCGGGATCGTCGACCCGTCCGGGCTGCTGAACCGCGTGCGATTCCGCCGCCACGAGCCCGCCGAGCCGCTGCGCCGGTACGTCGAGTGGTACTGGCTCATCGACTGGGACCTCCCCGCGCCCTACGCCTCCCACGTCGTCCCGCATCCGTCCGTCAACCTCACGTTCCAGTGGGACCAGGACGACGGACCCCCCTACGGCGAGGTCACCGGCGTCGCGCTCGGCCTCTACACCAGGAAGCTGACCGGACGGGCCGGGTCTGCGGGGCGAAGTTCCGCCCCGGCGGCTTCCGGCCATACACCCCCGGGACGCCGGTCTCCCGCTGGACGGGCCGCGCGCTGCCCGCCCAGGAGGTGTTCCCGCAGGTCACCGCCGACACCGCCCGCACGGTCGTCACCCCCGCCGACGACCGCGCCCGGGTCGCCGCCCTCGACGGCTTCCTGATCTCCCTGCCCTGCGCCCCGGACCCGCAGGCGGACCTCGCGATCGACCTCGTCGCACGCATCCGCGCGGACCGCACCGTGCGCCGCGTCGGCGACTTCGCCGAGGCGCGTGGCCTGTCGGTACGGGCGCTGCAACGGCTCTTCGCGACCCGGGTCGGCGTCAGCCCCAAGTGGGTCATCCTCCGCTACCGCATCCACGAGGCCCTGGAACAGGCCGGCCACCGCAGCGACGTCGACTGGGCCGGCCTCGCCGCCGACCTCGGCTACGCCGACCAGGCCCATCTCGTACGGGACTTCACGACGACGGTGGGGGTGCCACCCACGGCCTACGCGGCGGAGGCCCGGGCCGGGCGATAGCGCCTGCCGGACCAGCCACCCACCGGCTCCGCCGGCCACGCCCCGTCGGCCCTCACCCCGACCACACCGGTCCGCCCCGGCGTCGAAGGCGGGCTCGGCCCGCGGAGCGAAGCCGGCGTACCGGCGCGCCCCGGACGGAGGCAGCCGCGCGCCGCCCCGGGAGCCGTCCCGCCCGGGCGCGGAGCGCCCGGGCGGGGGCATGCGAAGCTGACCGTCATGTTCGTGCTCCGCTCCGCCGCCCTCTTCGTCGTCGCCGCCCTGTTCGAGATCGGCGGCGCGTGGCTGGTCTGGCAGGGCGTGCGCGAGAACCGGGGCTGGCTGTGGGCGGCCGGCGGCGTCCTCGCGCTCGGCGCGTACGGCTTTGTCGCGACGTTCCAGCCCGACGCCCACTTCGGCCGCGTGCTCGCCGCGTACGGCGGGATCTTCGTCGCCGGTTCGATCCTCTGGGGCGTGGTCGCGGACGGCTACCGCCCGGACCGCTGGGACATCGCGGGCGCGCTGGTCTGCCTCGCGGGCATGGCGGTCATCATGTACGCCCCGCGAGGTGACTGACCGGCCCCTTCGGCCCGGCTCAGAACGGCTCGTCGGGCGGCAGCAACCCCAACTGCCCCAGGAAATCCATCTCGTCGAAGTACAGGCGGTAGTCGACGATCCGCCCGTCCCGCACGGTGGCGATGTCCACCCCGCGGATCCTGATCTCCTTCTGCGTCGGCGGGAGCGTCTCACCGTTGGGCAGCTCCAGCGGCCCGGTGTTGCGCCCGCTGAAGATCCCCTCGTCGATGGCCGTGTCGCCGACCTCGTAGGAGTGCAACGGCTGGAACGTCGCCTCGGGGACCGCCTCCGTCATCGTCCGCCAGTACTCGACGATGCTGTCGCGCCCGCGCAGCTCACCCTCGTCAGGGGTGAAGGCGACCGCGTCCTCGGCGTACAGCTCGCCGATGACCTTCAGATCGGCGTGTGTGGTGACCGCGTCCGTGAGCCGGTCCATGACCTCACGTGCCTCGCCCATGATCCACCTCCAGGAAGCCCAGAAAGCCGGGGGACCACCCGCCCTCATTCTCCCACCGAGGGCCCCGCCTATCCTGGCCGGAAGCCCTGAGGGCCTTGCCGGCCCCCGCACACCGCACCCACGCCCGAGGAGCTCCCATGGCCACCGCCGCCCCGTCCGCAGCCTCCCGCATCGCCGTCGTCACCGGTGCGAGCAGCGGAATCGGCGCCGCCACGGCCCGGCAGCTCGCCGCGGCGGGCTACCGCGTCGTCCTCACCGCGCGCCGCAAGGACCGCATCGAGGCACTGGCGGAGGAGATCAACAAGGCGGGCCACCAGGCCACGGCCTACGCCCTCGACGTCACCGACCGCGCGGCGGTCGACGAGTTCGCCACGGCCTTCAAGACGATCGGCGTCCTGGTCAACAACGCGGGCGGCGCGCTCGGCGCCGACCCGGTCGCGACCGGGGACCCGGCCGACTGGCGCCAGATGTACGAGACGAACGTCATCGGCACGCTCAACCTCACCCAGGCCCTGCTGCCGAAGCTGGACGCGAGCGGCGACGGCACGGTCGTGGTCGTCTCCTCCACCGCGGGCCACGGCACCTACGAGGGCGGCGCGGGCTACGTCGCCGCCAAGCACGGCGCCCACGTCCTCGCCGAGACCCTCCGCCTGGAGATCGTCGGCCGGCCGGTCCGCGTCATCGAGATCGCCCCCGGCATGGTCAAGACGGACGAGTTCGCCCTGACCCGCTTCGGCGGCGACACGGAAAAGGCGGAGAAGGTCTACCAGGGCGTCGCGGAGCCCCTCACCGCCGACGACGTCGCCGACACCATCACCTGGGCCATCACTCGCCCCAGCCACGTCAACGTAGACCTCCTGGTCCTCCGCCCCCGCGCCCAGGCCTCGAACACGAAGGTGCACCGGGAGTCCTGAGCCGGCCGGTCAGCCCTTGACGCAGACGACCTGCTTCAGCTTCGCCACGACCTCCACCAGGTCCCGCTGCTGGTCGATGACCTGCTCGATGGGCTTGTAGGCGCCCGGGATCTCGTCCACGACACCGGAGTCCTTGCGGCACTCCACGCCCCGGGTCTGCTCCTCCAGGTCCTTCGTCGAGAACCGGCGCTTGGCCGCGTTGCGGCTCATGCGCCGGCCCGCGCCGTGCGAGGCCGAGTTGAAGGACTTGTCGTTGCCGAGGCCCTTCACGATGTACGAACCCGTGCCCATGGAGCCGGGGATGATCCCGTACTCGCCGGAGCCGGCCCGGATCGCGCCCTTGCGGGTCACGAGCAGGTCCATCCCGTCGTAGCGCTCCTCGGCCACGTAGTTGTGGTGCGCGCTGATCTCCGGCTCGAAGACCGGCTTGGCCTTCTTGAACTCCTTGCGGACGACGTCCTTCAGGAGCGCCATCATGATCGAGCGGTTGTACTTCGCGTACTCCTGCGCCCAGAACAGGTCGTTGCGGTACGCCGCCATCTGCGGGGTGTCCGCCACGAAGACGGCGAGGTCGCGGTCGACCAGGCCCTGGTTGTGCGGGAGCTTCTGAGCGATGCCGATGTGGTGCTCGGCCAGTTCCTTGCCGATGTTCCGGGAACCGGAGTGCAGCATCAGCCAGACAGATCCGGTTGTATCCGTGCAGATTTCGACAAAGTGGTTTCCGCTGCCGAGCGTTCCCATCTGCTTGGTTGCACGTTCCTGACGGAACTTGACCGCCTCGGCGACCCCGTCGAACCGCCCCCAGAAGTCGTCCCACCCGGCCGTACCGAACCCGTGCAGCCGCCCCGGGTCGACGGCGTCGGCATGCATCCCCCGCCCCACCGGAATCACCTGCTCGACGCGCGACCGCAGCCGCGACAGATCCCCGGGCAGGTCGTTCGCCGTCAGGGACGTCTTCACCGCCGACATCCCGCAGCCGATGTCGACCCCCACCGCCGCCGGGCACACCGCGCCCTGCATCGCGATGACCGAGCCGACCGTCGCGCCCTTGCCGTAGTGCACGTCGGGCATGACGGCCAGGCCCTTGATCCACGGCAGCGTGGCGACGTTCCGGAGCTGCTGGAGCGCGCCCTCCTCGACCGAGGCGGGGTCGGCCCACATCCGGATCGGTACTTTCGCACCAGGTACCTCTACATACGACATAGCGTCCTCAATCCCCCGTAAGCAAGCAGAACTCTTCAAGAGCAAATACCGGAGCCAAGGTCTACGAAAGGGAATCCGGACCGGCGTTCACGGCAGTGCGTGCGATACACATTGTGTTCATCGGCTGCCCCGCGACGGCAAGCCAATATCCGCCCCGAGAGGAGCCCCCACGTGCAACGGAAGGCGTACGCACCCGCTATCGCCGCGCTCCTCGCGGCCCTGCTGGCCGGCTGCACCGGCAGCTCGGGCGACGGCGGCCCGACGGACGACTCCAACCCCGGTGACACCGGCACGGCTTCGCCCGCCGCCGAGCCGGGCCGCTACCGCACGCTCCCCGAGCCCTGCACCGCGGTCGGCCAGAGCACGCTCGACGAACTCCTGCCCGGCATCCGGCAGATCACCGACGGCGAGCAGCGCGAGAAGGCCTACGAGGGCGAGCCGACAGCCACATTCGACACCGACCGCAAGGTCGGCTGCCAGTGGAAGGTCGACGGCCGGCAGGCCACCGACCATCTGCACATCGACTTCGAACGGGTCGTCTCCTACGACAACGCCGTCAGCGACGACAGCCAGGCCGAGCAGCTCTTCGCGGAGCGGGAGGCCGCGGCGCACCTCCCCGAGCCGACGGCCACCGAGTCGGCCGCCACGGAGTCCCCCGCCGCGGGCAGCACCCCGGCGGGCGGCTCCTCCGCCGCCCCGAGCGGCTCCCCCGGCTCGGCCTCCTCCCCCTCCGGCGCCTCGTCGCCCCCGGCATCCGCCTCCGCCACCCCGACCGAACTCCAGCCCCGCGTGCTGGAGGATTTCGGCGACGAGGCCTTCATCGACGACGAGCTGAGCAGCTCCGGTTCGACGGCCAAGCAGCGGACGGTGACTGTGGCGTTCCGCACGTCCAATGTCATCGTGACCATCGAGTACGCCGAACAGCCCGCCACCGTCGGCGTCGTCCCGGACAGCAAGGAATTGCAGGACAGGGCCCAGAAACTGGCCTCCCAGCTGGCCGATTCGCTGAGCGACTGAGGCCCCTTCACGCCCCCTTCACGCACACCCGCAAAGCGCGCGAAGGAAGACCACACCTCCGCCGCACCGCGTACGGTGACCACTCGGCCCCGTTCCGACCGCAGGGAACCACGAGCGTCATGAGTGAAGGAACCATGCAGCGACGAGCACAGCGAGACCAGCAGGATCAGCGAGCGAAGCGACTCAACCGCGTCCTTGTCTGCGCGACCGCCGTCCCCGTGATGCTGGTCGCCGCCGGCTGCTCCTCGGACTCCGGCTCCGGCGACAGCACGGACAAGGCAGCGAACGCGGCGGCCTCGGCGTCCGCGAGCCCGTCGCCGACCGTCGAGCCGGCGGCGTACGACAAGCTTCCGGAGTCCTGCAAGGCACTGTCGAAGAAGACGCTGAAGGAGCTCGTCCCGGAGAGCAAGTCCGGCAAGGAGGGCAAGTCGGACGACATCTCCACGCGCGGCAGCTGCTCCTGGAACAGCCTCGACAACAACGGCGTGAAGGGCTCGCAGTTCCGCTGGCTGAACGTGTCGATGCTGCGCTTCGAGTCGGACACCACCCGCGGCTCGGGCGACAAGCTGGCCCAGCAGTACTACGAGAAGCAGGTCCAGGACGCCCAGGCCGCCGAGGGTGCCAAGGGCGTCAAGTCGGAGCCGGTGCCCGGCACGGGTGACCAGGCGACGGCCGTGCGCTACGACCTGAAGAAGAAGGAAGGCACCTTCAAGCAGCAGACGATCGTGGCACGCGTCGAGAACGTCGTCGTCACGCTCGACTACAACGGCGCCGGCCTGGCCGGCGACAAGTCCCCGAGCGCCGACGAGATGGCGAAGGACGCGAAGAAGGCCGCCAAGGAGGCCGTGGCCGCGGTGTCCG
Source organism: Streptomyces sp. NPDC055506 (assembly GCF_053643595.1). Lineage (NCBI taxonomy): Bacteria > Bacillati > Actinomycetota > Actinomycetes > Kitasatosporales > Streptomycetaceae > Streptomyces > Streptomyces sp. NPDC055506. The sequence continues at coordinate 48,166 of NZ_JBSHKH010000035.1, forward strand.
AGGCGAACGGCGCGGGCGGCGGCAAGGCGAGCGGTGAGCCGTCCAAGCCGGCGTCGAAGTCCCCGTCCAAGGAGCCCTCGAAGGCGCCGTCGAAGGCGCCGTCGAAGGACTCCTCCGCGTCGCCCTCGAAGAAGAGCTGAACACCACCGACCGGAACCGGCCACCCGTCCTCCGCACACATGTGTCACCCTGTTCCGCGCAACAGCACGCAAGGGGAGGGGAAGACGGGTGGCCGCGCCACAACTGACCAGGACGCACCGCGTACTCATCGGCGTGGTCGTGGCCGGCGCTGTGATCATCGCCGGTATCGGCTTCGCCGGTTCGTACGCGGCGGTCCGCGAGTTGGCCCTGAAGAAGGGCTTCGGGAACTTCTCCTACGTCTTCCCGATCGGCATCGACGCGGGCATCTGCGTCCTGCTGGCCCTGGACCTGCTCCTCACCTGGATCAGGATCCCCTTCCCCCTGCTGCGCCAGACGGCCTGGCTCCTGACAGCGGCGACGATCGCCTTCAACGGCGCGGCCGCCTGGCCGGATCCGCTCGGCGTCGGCATGCACGCGGTGATCCCGATCCTGTTCGTGGTCGCGGTCGAGGCGGCCCGCCACGCGATCGGCCGGATCGCCGACATCACGGCCGACAAGCACATGGAGGGCGTCCGCCTCACCCGCTGGCTGCTCTCCCCCGTGCCCACGTTCCTCCTCTGGCGCCGCATGAAGCTCTGGGAGCTCCGCTCCTACGACCAGGTCATCAAGCTGGAGCAGGAACGTCTCGTCTACCAGGCGCGGCTGCGCTCCCGCTACGGCCGAAGCTGGCGCCGCAAGGCCCCCGTGGAGTCCCTCATGCCCCTGAGGCTGGCGCGCTACGGCGTCCCGCTGGCGGAGACGGCCCCGGCGGGCCTGGCGGCGGCCGGGATCGAACCGGCCTTGATCCCCCCGCCCCCGCAGCTCGACACAAGCTCAGCTGCGGGCAATCGTGCCGCTGGGGCGGCACGGGTGGGCGCAGCGGCACCTCAAAGCGAGCAGCGCCTGGAGCTCGACAGCAGCCCCCACGCCGAGTACGTGGACGACGTACCCGAACCAGACCAGAGCCCGTGGTTCAACACCCAACGCGAGGTCGAATACCAGGGCAGCTACGACCCGACGTACGACGCCGAGCAGTACGAGCCCCCGTACGAGCCTCCGTACGAGCCCCCGTACGAGCCCCCGGTCGAACAGGCACCCGCCCCGGAGGACACCGGCAGCTTCCCCATCCCGGTAGGCCCCAACCGCACCCGCGAACTCGGCGACGGCGGCGGCCCTCCGGACCCGACCGAGGAGGACTACTACCGGGCCTTCCGCGAGTCGACGAAGGGCGGCAACGGAGCCCCCACCCCCCGTGGGTTCATCGCCGACATCGAGGCGACCTACGGCATCACCCTGGAAGAGGCGGAATCCAAGCGCATGGTGAACCGCTTCTCCAACCGCCTCAACGCGGAGATGACGGACGAGCACATCGCATGAGAAAAGGGGCCCTGAGAACAGGGCCCCTTCCTCACACCGGCGACTACTCCCCGAGCAGCGCCCGGACCCGCTCCTGCCCCACCGCAAGCAGCAGCGTGGGCAGCCGCGGCCCGGTGTCACGCCCGACCAGCAGGTGGTACAGCAGCGCGAAGAAGGACCGCTGAGCCGTCTTGATCTCCGGCGGCAGTTCCTTCGGCGTCGCGTCGGCGGAGAACCCGGCCTGCACCTTCGGCACGCCGTAGACGAGATGTGTCAGCCCGTCCAGCGACCAGTGCTCGGCGAGCCCGTCGAGCAGCAGCCGCAGCGACTGCCGGGAGGCCTCGTCGAGCGACTTGAGCAGCTCGCCGTCGGGTTCGTCCCGCACGATCGTCCGCTGGTCGGCGGGCACGTGCGTGTTGATCCAGGCCTCGGCCTTGTCGTACCGCGGCCGCGCCTCGTCGAGCGAGGTCAGCGGCTGCTCCGGGTCCAGTTCGCTGAGGATGCGCAGCGCCTGGTCCTCGTGCCCGGCGGTGATGTCCGCGACGGACGCCAGCGTCCGGTACGGCAACGGCCGGACCGTCCGCGGCAGCTCACCGGCGGCCGTACGCACCGCACGCGAGTGCGCGGCGGCGTCGGCCGGCAGGACGCTGCCGTCGGCGACCTTGGCGTCCAGCCGGTCCCACTCGTCGTAGAGCCGCTGGATCTCCTGGTCGAAGGCGACCTTGAAGGACTGGTTGGGCCTGCGCCGCGCGTACAGCCAGCGCAGCAGCTGGGGTTCCATGATCTTCAGGGCGTCCGCCGGGGTCGGCACACCACCGCGCGAGGACGACATCTTCGCCATGCCGCTGATGCCCACGAAGGCGTACATCGGCCCGATGGGCTGCTTCCCGCCGAAGATCCCGACGATCTGCCCGCCGACCTGGAACGACGACCCGGGCGACGAATGATCGACACCACTCGGCTCGAAGACGACGCCCTCGTACGCCCACCGCATCGGCCAGTCGACCTTCCAGACCAGCTTGCCGCGGTTGAACTCGTTCAGCCGGACCGTCTCCGAGAAGCCGCACGCGGTGCAGGCGTAGGTCAGCTCGGTGGAGTCGTCGTCGTAGGAGGTGACGGTGGTGAGGTCCTTCTCGCAGTTGCCGCAGTACGGCTTGTACGGGAAGTAGCCGGCGGCGGTGGAGCTGCCGTCGTCCTCACCGGCCGCGCCGGAGCCCTCGGCGGCCTCCAGCTCGGCCTCGTCGACCGGCTTCTGCCCCTGCTTCTTGGCCGGGGCCTTCTTCGTCCGGTACTGGCCGAGGATCGCGTCGATGTCGCCGCGGTGCTTGATGGCGTGCAGGATCTGCTCGCGGTACACGCCGGAGGTGTACTGCTCGGTCTGGCTGATCCCGTCGAACTCCACGCCCAGCTCGGCCAGCGACTCGATCATCGCGGCCTTGAAGTGCTCGGCCCAGTTCGGGTACGACGACCCCTTGGGCGCCGGGACGGAGGTCAGCGGCTTGCCGATGTGCTCGGCCCACGACTTGTCGACACCGGCGATACCCTCCGGGACCTTGCGGTACCGGTCGTAGTCGTCCCAGGAGATCAGGTGCCGCACCCGGTGGCCCCGGCGGCGGATCTCGTCGGCGACGAGGTGCGGGGTCATGACCTCGCGCAGGTTCCCGAGGTGGATGGGGCCGGACGGTGAGAGCCCGGACGCGACGACGACGGGTTTGCCCGGGGCCCGACGCTCCGACTCCTCGATGACCTCATCCGCGAAACGGGAGACCCAGTCGGTGGTCTCGGTGCTCTGAGCCACGATCGGCACGTCCTTCTTTCTCCAGGGCAGCCGTACGGTCAACGGCCGGTGCCCATTCTCCCAGACGGCACAGCGCCCGGGAAAACCGCTTTACCCCCCGTGGGATACTGAGCGTGTCTATCGATTCCCACGAGGAGAACGGCATCCATCCCATGACCTCGGTCACGTCGCTCACCGATCAAGTCCAGCAGCGTCTCGCGAACGCCCTGTCGGCCACCCGGCCGGAGGCCGACGCCGACCCGCTGCTGCGACGTAGCGACCGGGCCGACTTCCAGGCCAACGGGATCCTGGCCCTCGCCAAGAAGGCCAAGTCGAACCCCCGGGAACTGGCGACGGAGGTCGTAGGGAACATCGTCACCGGTGACGTGATCAAGGACGTCGAGGTCTCCGGCCCCGGCTTCCTCAACATCACGATCGCCGACCGGGCGATCACCGAGAACCTCGCCGCGCGCCACGCGGACGGCGAGCGGCTCGGCGTGCCGCCGAAGGAGAACCCGGGCATCACGGTCGTCGACTACGCCCAGCCGAACGTGGCGAAGGAGATGCACGTCGGCCACCTGCGGTCGGCGGTCATCGGCGACGCTCTGCGCGGCATGCTCGACTTCACCGGCGAGAAGACGATCGGCCGGCACCACATCGGCGACTGGGGCACCCAGTTCGGCATGCTCATCCAGTACCTGTTCGAGCACCCCGGCGAGCTGGCCCCCGCGGCCGACGTCGACGGCGAGCAGGCGATGAGCAACCTGAACCGGGTGTACAAGGCGTCGCGTGCGCTCTTCGACGCGGACGAGGAGTTCAAGGAGCGGGCCCGCAAACGGGTCGTCGCCCTGCAGTCCGGTGACAAGGAGACGCTCGAGCTGTGGCAGCAGTTCGTGGACGAGTCGAAGGTCTACTTCTACTCGGTCTTCGAGAAGCTGGACATGGAGATCCGTGACGAGGAGATCGTCGGCGAGTCCGCGTACAACGAGGGCATGCCCGAGACCGCGCGCCTCCTGGAGGAGATGGGCGTAGCGGTGCGCTCCGAGGGCGCGCTCGTCGTCTTCTTCGACGAGATCCGCGGCAAGGACGACCAGCCGGTCCCGCTGATCGTGCAGAAGGCCGACGGCGGCTTCGGCTACGCGGCCTCCGACCTGACGGCGATCCGCAACCGGGTCCAGGACCTGAAGGCCACGTCCCTGCTCTACGTCGTGGACGTCCGTCAGTCGCTGCACTTCAAGATGGTCTTCGAGACGGCTCGCCGGGCAGGCTGGCTGAGCGACGGTGTCACCGCGCACAACATGGGCTACGGCACAGTGCTCGGCGCGGACGGCAAGCCGTTCAAGACGCGTGAGGGCGAGACCGTACGCCTTGAGGACCTGCTGGACGAGGCGGTGCAGCGGGCCGCCGAGGTCGTGCGGGAGAAGGCGCGGGACCTCACCGAGGACGAGATCCAGGAGCGGGCCGCGCAGGTCGGTATCGGCGCGGTGAAGTACGCGGACCTGTCGACGTCGCCGAACCGGGACTACAAGTTCGACCTGGACCAGATGGTGTCGCTGAACGGCGACACGTCCGTCTACCTCCAGTACGCGTACGCCCGGATCCAGTCGATCCTGCGCAAGGCGGGCGGGGCGTTGCCGGCCGCGCACCCGGAGCTGGAGCTGCACGCGGCGGAGCGGGCGCTGGGTCTGCACCTGGACGCGTTCGGCGACACGGTCTTCGAGGCGGCCGCGGAGTACGCCCCGCACAAGCTGGCCGCGTATCTGTACCAGCTGGCTTCGCTGTTCACGTCGTTCTACGACAAGTGCCCGGTGCTGAAGGCCGAGACGCCGGAGCAGGTGGAGAACCGCCTGTTCCTGTGCGACGTGACGGCCCGCACCCTCCACCAGGGCATGGCCCTGCTGGGCATCCGGACGCCCGAGCGGCTCTGAGCCCGGCCCCTGACGGCAGGCCGAGGGCGGCACTCCCCCGTTGAGTGCCGCCCTCGGGGTCATGGAAACCCGCCGGTCAGCGGCAGTTGACCCACGTGTTGGACTTCATGTAGCGGCTCGTGCCGCCGGTCTCCTTGTACCCCCTCGGGACAACCCCGCTGGACCCGCCGTGGTTCTTCTCCGAGAACCACTTGAAGTCGCAGGACGCGCCGTGGTTGTACCAGGACTTGAAGCTCTGGAACACGGCGAACTGGGTCAGGTCGTTGTTGGTCCCGGCGACCTTCTGCATGCGCCCGGTGTAGTTCTGCCCGGCCCACACGCAGAACCAGCCCGACGGACAGTCCGACGCCGCCTGCGGCGAGGCATCCGCCGCACCGGCCGCACCCGCGTTGCCGGCCAGCAGACCACCGGTCAGCGCGATTCCCCCGACCATGACGGCGAGCTTCCTGGTCATACGCATCTTGCTTGCCCCCTTCGTGGTGGGCCGACCACACCGGCCGGCTCGACAACGAGACTGCGGGCCGGGGACAGGGATCCACCACAGTCGCCCCGGAAGTGACGTACTCACGGGACGTCCCACGCCCTGACCTGCCCGGACATCAACCGCCGGGACGGTACGGCGGGACGCTCGCGGCGGGCGGTGGCCGAATCGGTAGGGGGCGGCAGGGGGATCGGAACCGATGTATGGGGCACCGCGTGGATGCTGATGCAGAATGCGGCGGTAACGGGACCGCTGACCACGGTCCGCGAACGCGAGTGGGGGGAACATGTCGCGTTGGAAAGGGCTGCCCGAAGAACTGGACCCACGGGTACGGCAGTTGGTGGTGCGATTACGCCGGGCCAAGGACCACAGCGGACTGAGCCTGCGCCGGCTCGCGGCGAAGACGGGCTACAGCGCGTCGTCGTGGGAGCGCTACCTCGCCGGCCGGTCGCTCCCGCCGAGGGAGGCCGTCGAGACGATAGCCCGGCTCGGCGGTGACGATCCGACCCGGCTGCTCGCGCTGCACGAGGTCGCCGCCGAGGCCTGGGGCACGGTCGCCGAGCACCGCGGAGCACCGGCCGGGCCCGGCACCGGCACACCCCGCCCGCACGGCCGGGCGCTGCGCATCACCCTCATCGCCGGGTCGGTGGCCCTGGTGCTGGCCGTCGCCGCCACGGTCCTACTGGCCGTACGGCTCACGGACGGCGAGGGCAAGGCGGCCACGACTCCCCTCACCGCGTCCGCGGCCACACGGGCACCGGGGTCGCCGAAGCAGCCGGAACGTGAGCGCCCCGCCTACACCTGCCGGGCGGAGCGGATCGACGGCCGCTGGTACGCGGGCAACAGCCGTACCCATAAGGCCATCCTGGCGAAGGGCCACGCCGGACCGGAGGTGGCCGAGGCGCAGTGCCTGCTGCGTGACGCGGGCCTCTCGCCGGGAGCCGTGGACGGCATCTTCGGCCCGCACACACAACGCGCGGTCAAGGACCTGCAGAAGCGTTCCGGCCTGGTCGTGGACGGCATCATCGGCCCGCACACCTGGAAGGCCCTACGGGAATGACGCGGCCCCCGCAGCACAGGCTGCCGCCGGAACGCGCCCGACTGGCCGCCGCGCTGAGGGACTTGAGAACGGGCACGGGCCTGAGCCTGGCGGCCCTCTCGACGAAGACCACCTTCAGCAAGTCGTCCTGGGAGCGCTATCTCAACGGCAAGTCGCTGCCGCCCAGCCGGGCGGTGCGGGAGCTGTGCGGCCTCGCCGGTGAGCCGGAGGGCCGCTGCCTGGCGCTGTGGGAGCTCGCGGAGTCGGAGTGGAGCGGCCGGGCGGCGGCGCGGCCCACCGACGCGCCCGTGCCTGCGGACTCCCCGGACACGGACGCCCACGGGCATCCCGCCGGCGGCAGGAGCACGGTCATGGCGATCCTCGCCTCGGTCTGCGCGATAGCGGCCGGCGGCCTCTCGGTCGCCCTGGTCCTCCTCGCGGGCCACACCGGCGACGGCCGCCCCTCCGCACCGCCTTCCTCGGCCCCTGCACCCCGCTGCCGGGGAGCCACCTGCGAGGGCCAGGACCCGATGCCCATGAAATGCGGCACGCACCCCCGCACCCTCGCCTCGCACCGCACGGCCACCGGGGCCCACCTCGAACTGCGCTACAGCGCCGAGTGCGGGGCGGGCTGGGCGAGGATGTGGAGCACCCGCATCGGCGACCGCCTGGAAATGGACACGGCCGGCGAAGGCACCGGCCGCCCGCAGAGCGCGGAGATCACGGACGGCATCGCCGCCCAGTCCTACGTCTACACACCCATGACCGAGGCAAGACGCGGCGCGACCGTCCGGGCCTGCTTCCGCCCGACGACGGGAGGCAGCCGAGAATGCGTCGAGGCCCGCGTCTGACAGGTCACCGTCCGTCCTTCGCCATCCCCGGTCTCAGCGCTGAGCCGTACTGTTCGCGCCGTCCAGTGCCTCCCGGATGATGTCCGCGTGGCCGGCGTGCTGAGCCGTCTCCCGGATCAGATGCAGCAGGATCCGCCGCGCCGACCAGTACTCGGGCTCCGGCGGCGACCAGGGAGTCACCGGCAGGGGCACGCTGTGGTCCAGATCCGGCAGCCCGGCCAGGGCCTCGTCGGTCGCCCGCGCGGCCGCGGTGTACGCCTCCAGCAGCCCGTCGAGCGTGTCGTCCTCGGCCATCCGGTACTGCCCCATGTCGAGCATGCCGTCCGGCAGTTCACCGTCGCCGTCGACCATGATCCGCGTCCACGCCTCCTCCCCTTGAGCGAGATGCTTCACGATCCCGCCCAGGGTCAGCTCACTCACGGTGGTGCGCCGGGCGGCCCGTGCGTCGTCGAGTCCGCGCACGGTGATCAGCAGCAACTTCCGCTGCTCGGCGAGCGCGTACGAAAGGTCGGTCTTCTCCGAGGAACCGGTCATGGAAGGACCGTACGGAGCGATTAGGTCAGCCGGTGTCCGCTGATGTCTCCTTGTCAGTGGTCGGTTTTACAGTCGCACCATGGCGACACTTCCGAACCCGCTCCCGACGCTGGCGGCAGACCCGAGCGGCCGCGCGCTCGGGCTTGAACTCCCCGCCGGGGCCCTGCTCGACACCACCGACGAGGGCCCCTGGCACGAGCCGTTGCTGTGGTGCGCGCGGGAGCGGGCCGTGCCGGGTGGCTGGACGGCGCTGGAGCCGACGCGGCGGGTCGGGCTGCTGCCGGTCGTGCTCGACGCAGGCGATGGGCATGGCGGGCCGGACAGCTGGGAGCTGATGCCCGGCGAGGTGTCCTACCCGGGGGATCACGACGCCGAGGAGGTGCTGGCGGAGTACTGGGAGGAGTGCGCGCCGGAGGGCGACGCATGGCCCGGACCGGCCGCGCCGGCCGCTCGGGTCCCGGACCCGGACGCGGTCGCCACGGACATCGCGGACTCGCTGCTCACGCACGGCGGTCCGCTGAAGGACCCCCGCCTCGCCCTGGTCCCGGCCCGCCGCAGCGCCGACATCCCGACGGCGATCGGCTGGACGGGCCCGGCGAACCACGAGGGCGACACGGCCCGCGTCAGCGCGGTGCTGCGCTCCTGGGAGGACCGCTTCGGCATACGGGTCGTGGCGCTCGGCTTCGCTCATCTGCTGGTGTCGGTCGCCGCCCCGCCCACCACCCTCGCGGAGGCGGAAGCCGTCGCCGCCGAGCACTTCGCGTTCTGCCCGGACAGCATCCGGCAGAGCACCGCCCCCACCCTGCGGGCCTACGCAGAGCGCCAGGTCAGGGATCAGCCGACCTGGCACTTCTGGTGGGACTGAACCACCCGGGGACGCTCATGGCTCAGCCCTTGGCCCCGATCCCCGCGTACACGTTGATGTCCGCGTCCGTGACGTCGTCGATATCGCGGTAGCGGACCTTCTCGATGTCGTCGAGGCCCGCGAGGAAGGACTCCTCCGGCTGCTCGGGGACGGGGGCCGCGTGGTCGGGCCGCCAGCGGTGCGCCGGGGCGACTCCCGGCTCGGCGATCTCCAGGGAGTTCTCCGTGAAGAACCGCTCGACCTCCGCCCGGGACCGCAGCACGAAGGTGAACCCCCGCTCGGTGTACGTCCGCTGGACCGCGCGGATGTTCTCGGGGTTGAGGTCCTCGGTGAGATGGCTGAGCACCAGCCGGCTGCCGACGGGCAGCGCGTCGATCAGCCGGCGCACCAGCGGATACGCCTCCCCGTCCTCGACGAAGTGCAGGACCGCGACCAGGCACAGTGCGACCGGCCGGTCGAAGTCCAGTGTCTTGGCGGCCTGTTCGAGGATGTGGGCCGGGTCCCGCAGATCGGCGTCGATGTAGTCCGTACGCCCCTCGGGCCCACTGGTCAGCAGGGCCCGCGCATGCGCGAGCACGACCGGGTCGTTGTCGACGTACACGACTCCACTGAGAACCCGCCATATCGGCCCGTCAGCCGGTCACTCGGTGGTCCCCTCCTCGACCCACTTGTCACCGCCCAGCGGGAACTCGTACGCCGGACGCCCGTTGTTCCCGCTCGTACGGAAGGGCCGGCCCTCGTCGTCCACCGTCAGCGTGCCTTTCCGGCTGCCGCTGGACCAGCTCAGCTCCAGGTACCAGCTGACGTCGTAGGCGGAGGCGTCGGCCCGGATGTAGTAGACCTCCGGGTCGGACTGGCTCACCGAGAACGGGAAGTCGTCATGGCCCGCCTCGGCGACGACGGAGGGACGCGCGGCGTCGAGGGCGACCGTGAAGAAGCGCGTCGGGACACCACCGCCGCAGCCGACGCCCGGATAGCCCATGGCGTAGTCGTTCCAGGCGAGCGGCGTCCGCTTGCCTGCCATACGGACCGTCAGCCCGTCGACGACCACCGTCTCCTTGCCCGTGCCCTGCACGGTGAGCTTCAGAAACTGCTGCCCCGACGGAACGGCCCCAGTCGCCGCCACCCAGGCGGGCGCGTCCTGCTCCAGCGGCGGCGGCCCGACCTGCCCCGGTGGACGGTTCACCAAGTAGCGCTGGGAACAGGGGTCTTCCCAGGCATGCGCGGTGGTGTTCACGGTGAGGGGGACGGAGCCGGCGGCGGGGGCGCCGGTACGACCGGGACGGCCGCTGCCACCGCCGCCGGCGGGGGCGCCTGAGTCAGGGGTCGCGGAGGCGGAGCCGTTCCCCCCGCCCTTGCTCTTGTCGTTGCCCCTGCCCTTGGCCTTGTCCTTGCCGGTACCGGCGGAGGAACTGCCCGAGGGAGACACCGAGGCAACCGCACCGCCGTCCGGCGTCCGGCCGCCGTCGGACACCGCGGCCGCACCCCGACGCCCGTCGTCGTCGGCCCCGCCGGAGGGCACGGCCACGGCGAGCCCGACCCCGCCCAGCACGACGGCAACGGCGATACCGGCGAGAAGCGCGGGACGAGGCCGCCGTGACCGGGGCTTCTCCGTGGGCACCACCTCCGAAGCCGGCCCGTCCGCAACCGAGGTCGACCCGTCCGCAACCGAAGCCGACGCGTCAACAACCGAAGTCGGCCCGTCAGCAATCGGGGCCGCTGCCGGGGCCACAGGCTCCTCGGCTGAGCCCCCACCCCCCTTGCGCCCCCGCCCCGCATCCGCCAGCACCCACCGCCGATGCAGCTCGACGAGCTCCTCGGGCGACGCCTTGCACAGCCGGGCGAGCCTCTCCACCGGCGCGTAGTCGGCGGGCACGGCATCCCCGTTGCAGTACCGGTGCAGCGTCGACGTACTCATGTGGAGCCGCTTGGCGAGCACCCCGTAGCTCAGCCCGGAACGCTCCTTCAACTCCCCCAGCAGCGCGGCGAACTCCGCCGCGGCAGTGCCTTCCGACACCCTTCCTCCATCCCCCACTGTCCCGTGCACCCGTTCCAGGGCAGGGACGTTTCCCCAGGTCAAGGCGTGTACGGGCGTTCCAGCGTCCCTGATGCTCCGCCGGGTGTGGCGGCCGGGACGGATGACCGCACAAGCTCTGGTCATCCAAGCACGCCGCTCCCGGCCGACCGGTCGGCGGCTCGCTCGGGTCTTCTCGCCAACCGCCTTTGTCCGAAAGGGAACCCACCCATGCGCAAGCACCACGCCCTGCCCGTAGCCCTCCTGGCCGCCCTCGCGCTCACGGCGTGCGAGGACGGCACGGGCACGCAGGACGAGGGCGCGGCCAAGCCCCAGGTGACGTCATCGACGACGGCGACCACCGAGCCCCAGCGGACGGCCACCGACGCGAAGGGCACGCGTTCCGGGACGACCGGCAAGGCGAAGGGCGGGAACTCCGGGGCGGCCAAGCCCACCGACCCCGCCGACCCGGCCAACCGCGTCTCCTGCAACGGCGCCAACACCACCGTCACCGCTCAGCCGGTCCGCCGCCCCCTCAACCACATGCTGATCACGGTCAAGAACACCGGCTCGAAGTACTGCGACCTCACCTACTACCCGGTGCTGCGCTTCGACGAGATGCAGTGGGCCCCGCGGCCGGTCGAGGACTCCAAGCCGCAGGCGGTGACGACCCTGGCCCCCGGCGAGTCCGGCTACTCGGGCGTGACGCTGTCGGCGGCAGACGGCAGCGGCGACGGCGGCACCACCGGCCACAGGCTCGAGGTCGGCTTCCAGGGCCGCACGCCGAACAGCAGCGGCGGCCCGTCGGCGCTCCCGTCTCTCCCGGCCAAGGGCATGTACTACGACAGCTCGCTGACGGCCACGTACTGGCTGCGGGACAGGAACGAGGCCCTGACCTACTGAGTCCTGCTGAGCCCTGCTGAGCCCTGCTGAGCCCTACTGTTCCTTGAGCTTCTGGGCCGCCTCGGTGGCCCAGTAGGTGAGGATGTTCCGCGCACCGGCCCGCCGGATGCCGGTCAGGGACTCCATGATCGCCCGGTCCCGGTCGATCCAGCCCTTCTCGGCGGCGGCCTCGATCATCGAGTACTCGCCGGAGATCTGATACGCGGCGACGGGCACGTCCGAGGCGTCCGCGACCCGGGCGAGGATGTCCAGGTAGGGCCCCGCCGGCTTGACCATCACCATGTCGGCGCCCTCCTCGAGATCGAGGGCCAGCTCCCGCAGGGAGTCGCGCACATTGCCGGGGTCCTGCTGATAGGTCTTCCGGTCCCCCCGCAGGGACGAGCCGACGGCTTCCCGGAACGGCCCGTAGAACGCGGAGGCGTACTTGACGGTGTAGGCGAGGATGGCGACATCCTCCCGGCCGATCTGGTCGAGGGCGTCGCGGACGACCCCGACCTGCCCGTCCATCATCCCGCTGGGCCCGACCACATGGGCCCCGGCATCGGCCTGCACCTGGGCCATCTCGGCGTACCGCTCCAGGGTCGCGTCGTTGTCGACCCGCCCCTCGGAGTCCAGCACTCCGCAGTGCCCGTGGTCGGTCGTCTCGTCGAGACACAGATCGGACATGACCAGCAGGTCGTCACCCACCTCGGCCCGCACGTCCCGGAGGGCGACCTGCAGAATCCCGTCCGGGTCGGTCCCCGGTGTCCCGAGGGCGTCCTTCTTCGACTCCTCCGGCACGCCGAACAGCATGATCCCGGAGACCCCCGCCGCGACCGCCTCCGCGGCCGCCTTCTTCAGGCTGTCCCGGGTGTGCTGCACGACCCCGGGCATGGCCCCGATCGGCACGGGCTCGCTGACGCCCTCGCGCACAAAGGCCGGAAGAATGAAATCGGAGGGGTGCAACCGGGTCTCGGCAACCATCCGACGCATGACGGGGTTACTCCGCAAACGCCGCGGCCGAGTACCGGGAAAAGATCCGTACGTCGTCATACCCCAACGCTACGCCCGCCCAAAACCTCCCGATGCCGACGCCCTGTCGGCCCAGCTGCGGGCATGCGTGCCGCTAAGGGCGGCACGGGTGGGCGGTGGGGGTCCCCCCGCTCGAGCGAAGCCGAGAGTGGGGGAGGCACCCCGCTCCGCCGGGCTGCGCACCCACCCGCCCCCAGCCCCAACACCGAGCACCATGAAGCCCACAGCCCCACAGCCCCACAGTGCGCCCCCACCCACCCAGGTCCATCCTGAAACCAAAGGACAAGGACCCCGACGGCCGGCCCAACACCCCCCGCCGCCGCCGTCCCTCCGTACGCCCATCCACGGAGGACGCGATGACCGCCCCCCACCACACCCCCGACCTCTTCGCCCTGTCAGAACTGCACGGCCCGGTCCTACGCCCCGGCGACCCCGCCTACGCCGACGAAGTCACCGGCTTCAACCTGGCCGCCCTGCACACCCCCGACATCGTCGTCGGAGCCACCGGCCCCGACGACATCGTCACCGCCATGCGCTGGGCGAAGGCCACCGACACCCCCGTAGCCGTCCAGGCGACCGGCCACGGCGCCAACTTCCCCATCGACCACGGCCTGTTGATCAACACGTCCCGCATGACGGACGTCCACGTCGACCCCACCACCCGCACCGCCACCATCGCCGCGGGCGCGAAGTGGAGCCACGTCATGGCCGCCGCCGCCCCGCACGGCCTGGCCGGCCTCTGCGGCACCTCCACGGACGCGGGCGTCATCGGCTACACCCTCGGCGGCGGACTCCCGGTCCTCGGCCGCGCCTACGGCTACGCCGCCGACCTGGTCCGCTCCTTCCAGGTCGTCACCCCGGACGGACACCTGCGCGAGACGGACCCCCGGCAGGAACCGGAACTGTTCTGGGCCCTGCGCGGCGGCAAGGGCAACGTGGGCGTCGTCACCTCACTCGTGACCGACCTGCTCCCCCTGACCCGCCTCTACGGCGGCGGCATCTACTGCCCCGGCGAACACACCGCGGCCCTGCTCCGGACCTGGACGGACTGGACCCGCACCGTCCCGGACGAGATGTGCAGCATGTTCTCGATCCTGCGCCTGCCGCCCATCCCGCAGATCCCGGAGCCCCTGCGCGGCGGCTTCTGGGCCCGGGTCGCGATCGCCTGGCCGGGCGACACGGCCGAGGGCGAGGCCCTGATCGCCCCACTGCGCGCAGCGGCCCCCGTGGCCGTCGACACGGTCGAGGAAATGGACTACACGGCCCTGGACCGCATCCACATGGAACCCCAGGACCCGCTCCCGGCACGGGAGTGCTGCATGCTCCTGCGCGAGCTGTCGCCCGACGCCATCAGCACGTTCCTGGAGCAGGTCGGCCCGGCGGCCGGCGCCGACCACCCGCTTCTGGTCGCCTCGCTGCGGCACATGGGCGGCGCGATGGCCCGCCCGTCCGCCGTCGAGGACGCCGTCTGCTCCCGCGACGCCCGCTACTTCCTCGAATCGGTCGGCATCCTGGCCGCCCCACCCGCCGCCGAGGCCCTCGAACAGGCGACGGCACGGCTCTACACCGCGATGGCCCCCTACGGCACGGGCCGCACCATGGTCAACATCCACGGCACCCCGGGCGACGAACAGGACATCGCCCGCGCCTGGACCCCAGAGGTCTACGACCGCCTACGCCACGACAAGGCCACCTACGACCCGACGAACCTACTGCGCTACGGCCACGCGGTAACCCCCGCCTAGCCACTGAGCTGCGGGCATGCGTGCCGCCAAGGGCGGCACGGGTGGGCGCAGCGGCACCCCGCTCCGCCGGGCTGCGCACCCACCCGCCCCAGCACCAACGCCGAGCACCACCAAACCGACCCAGACCAGCCCGGCCCGACTCAGCCCATCCCGCCTCAGGTCGTAGACCGCCTCCGCCGCGCCCCCGGCCGCCGCTCACTCGGCCGGGTCACCGCATCCCCGGCCTCCACAGCGGCAGCTCTCCGCTTCGCGCCGAAGTCGGCCAGCGCCTCCGCCAGCTTGTGCACGGACGGCTCGGGCGCCATGACGTCCACCCGGAGCCCGTGCTCCTCGGCGGTCTTCGCCGTGGCCGGGCCGATACACGCGATCACGGTCACGTTGTGCGGCTTGCCGGCGATACCGACCAGGTTCCGCACGGTCGACGACGACGTGAACAGCACGGCGTCGAACCCGCCGCCCTTGATCGCCTCGCGCGTCTCCGCCGGCGGCGGCGAGGCCCGCACGGTCCGGTAGGCCGTGACGTCGTCGACCTCCCAGCCCAGCTCGATCAGCCCGGCGACCAGCGTCTCCGTGGCGATGTCGGCACGCGGCAGGAACACCCGGTCGATCGGGTCGAAGACCGGGTCGTACGGCGGCCAGTCCTCCAGCAGACCGGCGGCGCTCTGCTCCCCGCTCGGCACCAGGTCCGGCTTCACACCGAAGGCGATCAGCGCCTTGGCCGTCTGCTCGCCCACCGCCGCGACCTTGATCCCGGCGAAGGCCCGGGCATCGAGCCCGTACTCCTCGAACTTCTCCCGCACGGCCTTGACCGCGTTCACCGAGGTGAAGGCGATCCACTCGTAGCGGCCCGTCACGAGCCCCTTGACCGCACGCTCCATCTGCTGGGGCGTGCGCGGCGGCTCGACGGCGATGGTCGGCACCTCGTGCGGCACGGCCCCGTACGACCGCAGCTGGTCGGAGAGCGACGCCGCCTGCTCCTTCGTGCGCGGCACGAGCACCTTCCAGCCGAACATCGGCTTGGACTCGAACCACGCGAGCTGGTCGCGCTGGGCGGCGGCGGAACGCTCACCGACCACGGCTATCACCGGCCGCCCGCCGTCCGGCGAGGGCAGCACCTTGGCCTGCTTCAGCGTCTGCGCGATCGTGCCGAGCGTGGCGGTCCAGGTCCGCTGCCGGGTGGTCGTACCGGCGACGGTGACCGTCATCGGGGTGTCCGGCTTGCGGCCCGCGGAGACCAGCTCGCCGGCCGCCGCGGCGACGGAGTCCAGCGTGGTGGACACGACCACCGTGCCGTCCGACGCCCCGACCTCCGTCCAGCACCGGTCCGACGCCGTCCGGGCGTCCACGAACCGCACGTCCGCGCCCTGCGCGTCCCGCAGCGGCACACCGGCGTACGCGGGCACACCGACGGCGCTCGCGATACCGGGGACGACCTCGAAGGGCACCCCGGCGGCGGCGCACGCCAGCATCTCCTCGGCGGCGTACGTGTCGAGGCCCGGGTCACCGGACACCGCACGCACGACCCGCCTGCCGCCCCGCGCGGCCTCCATGACAAGATGTGCGGCATCCCGCACCGCGGGGACAGCGGCGGTGGTTGACGTGCCGTCAACTACCGTCAGCTGGGGCGTTCCTGCGCCCGGAGCCGGATCCTGGGAAGGATCCGAATCCGTGTGCACCTCGGAGACGCCCTGCCTGGCGTGCTGACGTACGACGTCGAGCACCTCGTGCTCGGCGACGAGAACGTCCGCGCTCGCCAGCGCCTCTACGGCGCGCAGAGTTAGCAGTCCCGGATCTCCGGGTCCGGCACCCAGGAAGGTGACGTGCCCGTGTTCAGGACCGGCGGAAAGGGTGGTGGGGCTCAATGTGCTCGCTCCCCCATCAGACCGGCCGCGCCCTGGGCGAGCATCTCGGCCGCGAGTTCGCGACCGAGCGCCATTGCCCCGTCGTGCGTCTCGGGCACGGGACCGGTGGTGGACAGCTGCACCATGCGCGTGCCGTCGGTCGTACCGACGACGGCGCGCAGGCGCATTTCCTTGACAATCTGCCCGTCGGCCAAAAGGTCGGCCAAAGCGCCCACGGGAGCGCTGCAGCCGGCCTCCAGGGCGGCGAGCAGTGACCGCTCGGCCGTCACGGCGACCCGTGTGAACGGGTCGTCGAGCTCGGCGAGCGCGGCGACGAGGTCCGCATTGCCTGCGGCACACTCGATCGCGAGAGCCCCCTGGCCGGGGGCGGGCAAAACCGTGTCGACCGACAGGAAGTCGGTCACCTCGTCACCGCGGCCGATCCGGTTCAGTCCGGCGGCGGCCAGCACGACGGCGTCGAGCTCACCGCCCCGCACGTATCCGATCCGGGTGTCGACGTTGCCGCGGATCGGGATCGTCGCTATGTCCAGTCCGTGGCCGCGGGCGTACGAGTTGAGCTGGGCCATGCGGCGCGGCGAACCCGTACCGATGCGGGCCCCGCTCGGCAGGTCGGTGAACTTCAGCGCGTCCCGGGCGACGATCACGTCCCGCGGGTCCTCCCGCACGGGGACGGCCGCCACGACCAGGTCGTCGGGCTGCGCGGTCGGCAGGTCCTTCAGCGAGTGCACCGCGAAGTCGACCTCGCCCTTGAGCAGCGCGTCGCGCAGGGCGGTCACGAACACACCGGTGCCGCCGATCTGGGCGAGCTGCTCACGCGAGGTGTCGCCGTACGTGGTGATCTCGACGAGCTCCACGGGCCGCCCGGTCACCCGGGTCACGGCCTCGGCCACCTGCCCGGACTGGGCCATGGCGAGCCTGCTCCGGCGGGTACCGAGCCGTAGTGCCCCTGCTTCATTCACTCGCCGCGTGTCGTTCATGCCGACCCTCGGTTCTTCTCGGTAGTGCTGTCCTCGGCGCGGGAGACGGCGGCCACCGTCTCGGGGTCGAGGTCGAACAGGGTCCGCAGCGCGTCCGCGTACCCGGCGCCGCCGGGCTCGGCCGCGAGCTGCTTGACCCGTACGGTCGGCGCGTGCAGCAGTTTGTCGACCACGCGCCGCACGGTCTGGGTGATCTCCGCGCGGTGCTTGTCGTCGAGGCCGGGCAGCCGTCCGTCGAGCCGGGCGATCTCGCCCGCCACGACATCGGCGGCCATGGTGCGCAGGGCGACCACGGTCGGCGTGATGTGCGCGGCCCGCAGTGCCGCCCCGAAAGCCGCGACCTCGTCGGAGACGATACGCCGGACCTGGTCCACATCGGCAGCCATCGGAGCACCCGCGGAGGCTTCCGCCAGGGACTCGATGTCCACCAGCCGCACCCCGGCCAGCCGGTGCACGGCCGCGTCTATGTCGCGCGGCATCGCCAGGTCCAGCAGGAAGAGCACGGGCTGCGGCCGCGGCGGCTCCTCGACCGGCTCGGGCCGGCGCCGCTCGGGGATCCGCCCGACGGCGGCGGCGGTCGCCGCGAGGGCGGCGATGGCGTCGGCGTCCGGGGCGGGGTCGAGCGGGTCGGCCGTCCCCGGCCTCACCGCCGTCCGCTGGGCGCCGCCCACCACGCCGTTGTCCACCCACGCCGCGTGCTGTTCGAGATCGGCGGCGGCCATCCCGGCCACGGCCGCCTCGCCCAGCACGGAGAATCCGGCGGTGCCCTGCACCGACGTCAGGTCCAGCGGACAGCCGTCCTCGTTGCCGAGGCTCGTGGCCGGCAGATTGCCCCGCTGGCCGTCCGGCCCCGCCGCGCGGTCAGGACCCTCGCCGTCGCTCTCGTCCCACCGCACGGCCGTACGGCCCTCAGCGGCGGCGGCGACGGCCTCCGCGGTCAGGACCAGACCGGTCGCGCCGGTACAGGAGACGGCGACGTCGGCACGTGTCAGCTCGGCCGGCACCGATCCCATCGGGACCGCGCGGGCCGCCACGTCCGTGTCGTCGCCCTCCATAAGGATCTGGGCGAGGCGCTCGGCCCGGTCGAAGGTCCGGTTGGCGACGACGACCTCGGCGACTCCGGCACGCGCGAGCGTCGCCGCTGCCAGGGAGGACATCGATCCGGCCCCGATGACCAGGGCCTTCTTGCCCCGGGCCCACTCCTGTATGTCACCGCCCCGCGCCAGCTGCTCCAGGCCGAAGGTGACCAGGGACTGGCCCGCGCGGTCGATGCCGGTCTCGGAGTGGGCGCGCTTGCCGACCCTGAGGGCCTGCTGGAACAGGTCGTTCAGCAGACGGCCCGCGGAGTGCAGGTCCTGCGCCCGGGCCAGGGAGTCCTTGATCTGGCCGAGGATCTGTCCCTCGCCGACGACCATCGAGTCCAGCCCGCAGGCCACCGAGAACAGGTGGTGGACGGCCCGGTCCTCGTAGTGCACGTAGAGATAGGGGGTGAGCTCCTCGAGGCCTACCCCGCTGTGCTGGGCGAGCAGCGTGGACAGCTCGGCGACACCGGCGTGGAACTTGTCCACGTCGGCGTAGAGCTCGATGCGGTTGCAGGTCGCGAGCACCGCCGCCTCACTGGCCGGCTCGGCGGCGACCGTGTCCTGGAGCAGCTTGACCTGCGCGTCCGCGTTCAGCGAGGCCCGTTCCAGGACGCTGACCGGGGCGCTGCGGTGGCTGAGTCCGACGACGAGGAGGCTCATGCCGGCATCACGGCGGGCATGTCCCCGTCAGGCCCCTGGTCGGCGGACTC
This sequence comes from Streptomyces sp. NPDC055506, assembly GCF_053643595.1. NCBI lineage: Bacteria > Bacillati > Actinomycetota > Actinomycetes > Kitasatosporales > Streptomycetaceae > Streptomyces > Streptomyces sp. NPDC055506. Next base: position 67,421 of record NZ_JBSHKH010000035.1, read on the forward strand.
GTTGCGGGCGGCGGCGGCCGGGACGCCCCCGTCGGAGGCGGCGGCCTCCTCGCCGGCCTTGCGCTGCTCGTGGAAGGCGAGGATCTGCAGCTCGATGGAGAGATCGACCTTGCGCACGTCGACCCCGTCCGGGACGGACAGCACGGTCGGCGCGAAGTTCAGGATGGAGGTGACACCGGCGGCCACGAGCCGGTCGCAGACCGCCTGGGCGGCACCGGCGGGGGTGGCGATGACACCGATCGACACGCCGTTGTCCTGGATGATCTTCTCCAGGTCGTCGGAGTGCTGCACGGGGATCCCGGCGACGGGCTTGCCCGCCATGGCCGGGTCGGCGTCGATGAGCGCGGCGACCCGGAAACCGCGGGAGGCGAAGCCACCGTAGTTGGCGAGCGCGGCGCCGAGGTTACCGATACCGACGATCACAACCGGCCAGTCCTGGGTGAGGCCCAGTTCGCGGGAGATCTGGTAGACGAGATACTCGACGTCGTAGCCCACACCCCGGGTCCCGTAGGAGCCGAGGTAGGAGAAGTCCTTGCGCAGCTTCGCGGAGTTGACCCCCGCGGCGGCCGCGAGCTCCTCGGAGGAGACCGTGGGTACCGAGCGCTCCGACAGCGCGGTCAGAGCGCGGAGATACAGCGGAAGCCGGGCGACGGTGGCCTCGGGAATCCCTCGGCTGCGGGTCGCCGGTCGGTGAGTTCGGCCAGTTGCCACGGTGCTCCTGCGGGTAGAGCGGGGCTGTAGGCGGTCATACGTCCCTACATGACCGCCCCGTCGAAAGCAGGCTATGTCTTTGTGAACGCGTGCACAAAGATGGTGTCCGATTTGCCCGCCCAACGTGACCGGGCTCACGCGCCCCCGGCGCACTCCCGGGGAACCGGCGCACAAGCACCGCCGTTCCTTCGCTTCTGGGGGCAAAACCGCACACTCTCCTCTGTGTATCCCGCCCCCGAGACCAGCCACCGTCGATCCTAAGCGACCCGACCGACCGCTTTGTACTGCTCGGTCAGTCGCCGGGGCGGCCGGACTCAGCCGGTCAGGGCCTTGCGCAGACGCCCCTCGTTCACGCGCCAGAACGTGTGCTGCCTGCCGTTCACCAGCACGACCGGGATCTGCTCCCAGTACTGGTCGTGCAGTTCCCGATCCTCGGTGATGTCCTTCTGCTCCCAGGGGACGCCGAGATCACCGCACACCTTCTCCACAACGACCTGTGCGTCATCACACAGATGACAGCCGGGCTTGCGGATCAGGGTGACGAGCCGGTCCCGAGGGGGCGTACGGCGAAAGAGGGGACTCATGTCAGCCATTGTCGCGCGCCCGGGACACGCCGACCCGTCCTCCGCCTCCTCCCCGCCCTCCTCGAGCGGCATCTTTAACGGCACGCTCGCCGAGAGTTCACAGGCTCCAAACCTCTCGACTCCGGAACCCCCGAACAAACTGGCTATGCTCACGCCATGGCCGCTCTCGGATGGCTCACTCCCCGTAGGCGCTCCGCCACGGCGCGGAGCGTTTTGGCAGGCGAGGCCTCGGCGGAGGCAGCCCGCAAATCCACGCAGGAAGCTTCCGGCACGACCGAGGAACCGCAGTTCCCGGTGCACGGCGACGACCAGGCCGCCGCCTTCTTCGACCTGGACAACACCGTCATGCAGGGCGCCGCGCTCTTCCACTTCGGGCGGGGCCTGTACAAGCGGAAGTTCTTCGAGACCCGCGACCTCGCGAGGTTCGCCTGGCAGCAGGCGTGGTTCCGGCTGGCCGGCGTCGAGGACCCCGAGCACATGCAGGAGGCCCGCGACTCCGCCCTGTCGATCGTCAAGGGCCACCGCGTCGCCGAGCTCCAGTCGATCGGCGAGGAGATCTACGACGAGTACATGGCCGAGCGCATCTGGCCCGGCACCCGCGCCCTCGCCCAGGCACACCTGGACGCGGGCCAGAAGGTGTGGCTGGTGACGGCGGCCCCCGTCGAGATCGCCCAGGTCATCGCCCGCCGCCTGGGCCTGACCGGCGCCCTGGGCACGGTCGCCGAGTCGGTCGACGGCGTCTACACGGGCAAGCTCGTCGGCGAACCGCTGCACGGCCCCGCGAAGGCCGAGGCGGTCCGCGCGCTGGCCGCGGCGGAGGGCCTGGACCTGACCCGCTGCGCCGCCTACAGCGACTCGCACAACGACATCCCGATGCTGTCCCTGGTCGGCCACCCCTACGCCATCAACCCGGACTCCAAGCTGCGCAGGCACGCCCGCCAGCTGGACTGGCGCCTGCGCGACTACCGCACGGGCCGCAAGGCGGCCAAGGTCGGCATCCCCGCGGCGGCCGGCGTGGGAGCCGTGGCCGGCGGCACGGCGGCGGCGATCGCCCTGCACCGCCGTCGCCGCTGACGAACGATCAATCCGGGACACCATCGTTTGCGGGATGACAACGCCCGTAAATCCAACTGGCGTACCCCCAAAACCTCGTATCCAGTCCTCTTGGCTGCACACGGCCACAACACGCCCTGGACTCAGCCGCAATCCGAACCCATCCGGTCAACAACCGTTCGGAATTCGGCACTTGATGCGACGTCAATCGGTTACGGAAGCGACGTAATCGATGATTTGAGCAACTCGGTGTAGCAGAGCCTGCACGAAGCGTTATTCTCCTCAGACGCAAACCGGTACCCCTCCGTCGCTACGACGGGTGAAAGGTCCCGCACTGCACGTGATGGAAGCTCTGCCTCTGGGAGTCCCGTGTACTCACACGTCGGGGTTGACGCCTCGGGCCTGGCTACGCTGCGCGCAACGGTCCTCGACCTGCTGCGTGGCCTCGTCCCCACCGCGTACGCCGCCCCCGCATTCGCCACCGCCGCACCCGTAGGCCCTTGCTATGCACTGGCCGACGGCAGCGCCGCGGTCGGCAGACGAGGGCGCCCGTCCGGCGGGGCCACCGCCCGGCGGCCCGCGGCGGACAGCGACAGCGCCCGCATGATGGACCTCGTGGAGCGCGCCCAGGCCGGCGAGGCCGACGCCTTCGGCCGTCTCTACGACCAGTACAGCGACACCGTGTACCGGTACATCTACTACCGGGTCGGAGGAAAGGCGACCGCCGAGGACCTCACCAGCGAGACCTTTCTGCGGGCCCTGCGTCGCATCGGCACGTTCACCTGGCAGGGCCGCGACTTCGGCGCCTGGCTGGTCACGATCGCCCGCAACCTCGTCGCGGACCACTTCAAGTCCAGCCGCTTCCGCCTCGAGGTCACCACCGGCGAGATGCTCGACGCCAACGAGGTCGAGCGCTCCCCCGAGGACTCCGTCCTGGAGTCCCTCTCCAACGCCGCCCTGCTCGACGCCGTACGGCGGCTCAACCCCCAGCAGCAGGAGTGCGTGACGCTCCGCTTCCTCCAGGGCCTCTCCGTCGCCGAGACCGCCCGTGTGATGGGCAAGAACGAGGGCGCCATCAAGACCCTCCAGTACCGGGCCGTCCGCACCCTCGCCCGGCTCCTCCCGGAAGACGCCCGCTGACCGGACCGCACGCTCGGCGACACTCAACTCACGTTCCGTGACCGTCCGTTGGCTTCGGCATCCGATCAGCCGGGGTCCGTAACCCAAGTGCCGCGCCGCTCGTTGTGCGGGATGCAGGCTCCCTGTGGTCACCCCCTGGCCGACCCCGATCACTCGATCGTGTGGTTGCGGTCAGGGTGTGCAACCCTCAGGACCCCCTGGGGAGTCGACCGTCATGACGAGAGGAGGTGCCGCCTGTGATCGCGAACGTATCGGCACACCGGCGGGCGAACGCCTTCGCCCAGGCCCTGGACGAGCAGTCCGAGCAGGGCACGGCGGCCGAGCAGTCCGAAGGTCCGGCACCAGCCCCGGCACCCGCGGAACAGACCGAACCGGCACGCCTGACGGCGATCGCCTCCGGTCTCGACGCGCTGCCCAAGCCGCAGCTCGACCCGGAGGTCAAGGTCGTCCAGCGGGCCCAGCTGGTGGCCGCGTTCGAGGCCATGCTCCAGGAGGGCACCGCGGGAGGCGGGGCGACGGACCGAGCGGTCCCCGGACAGCGCTCCCGTGGCGCCCACCGCGCCGGCTCACTGAAGAAGTTCCGTCCGCGTACGCGGCTCGCCAAGGGCCTCACCGCGAGCGGACTCAGCGTCGGCGTCGCCGCGAGCGCCTTCGGCGGAGTCTCCGCAGCCAGCTCCGACGCCCTCCCCGGCGACTCGCTCTACGGCCTCAAGCGCGGCATCGAGGACGTCAAACTCGGCCTCGCCGACAGCGCCGACGAGCGCGGCCGGGTCTACCTCGACCAGGCGTCCACCCGGCTCAGCGAAGCCCGCCGGCTGATGGAGCGCGGCCGCAGCGGCCCCCTGGACCACGAGTCCGTCGGAGAGATCCGCCGCGCCCTGTCCGGCATGCGACACGACGCGTCGGAAGGCCACCGGCTGCTGAGCGAGGCGTACGAGCACGACCCGGACTCCCTGGGCCCCATGCAGGCCCTGTCGGCGTTCTCCCGCTCCCACCGTGAGGCCTGGGGCGAACTGCGCGAGAGGCTCCCCGTCCAGCTCGGTGACGTCAGTGACCAGGTGTCGTCGGTCTTCGACGCCATAGAGGAGGACGTCGCCCCACTGCGGTCCCTGCTCCCCGAGCCCCCGGCGGGGAACGGCGGCACCGGCAAGCACCGGGGCGCCTCCGAGTCGGCCTCCACCGGCTCCTCCGCCACCGACCGGTCGGCCCAGCCCGGCAAGAGCGGCGGCGGGCACACCGACAAGGGCGGCACCGGCGGTGGCAGCGGCAGCCCCAGCCGCTCGGCCGGCTCCGGCAGCGACAGCGACGGCCTGCTCGGCGGCAACACCGGCGGCCTGCTCGACCCGCCGAAGGACAGCGAGGCGAGCACCTCACCGTCGGCGGACGGCAGCGCCCCCGTCCCCAAGCCGGACGTCACGCTCCCGCCGCTCCTGCCCGGTCTGCTGCCCGGTCTGGGCATCGACGGCGAGGACGCACGCTAGACGACGTTGGGCGCCCCTGTGCGGGGGCGCAAGGTCGCCATCACGTACCGCTCGGGTGAGCCCCCGGCCGGCTTCCTCGCCGTCCGGTGCGACATCACCGACGCCGAGCAGGTGGAGCAGGCCTACAAGGAGATCGAGGAGAAGCAGGGGCCC
>NZ_JBSHKH010000036.1:0-68825 GCF_053643595.1 Streptomyces sp. NPDC055506
GCCTGCGGGCCGCGCCCCCTCCCGCTTCACGCCGCCTCGGCCTCCAGCTCGAACCAGACGGCCTTGCCCACTCCGTGCGGCCTGACGCCCCAGGCGTCCGCGAGGGACTGCACAAGGAACAGGCCCCTGCCGTTCGTACCGTCGTCGGCGATCGGTACGCGCAGCCGGGGTCTGCGGGCCACGAAGTCCCTTACCTCCACCCGCAGTCCACGCGGTCCGACCGTGGCCGTCAGAAGCGCGTCGTGATCGGTGTGGACGATCGCGTTGGTGACGAGTTCGCTGGTGAGCAGTTCCGCCACATCGGATCGTCCGGTCCTCCCCCACTGCCCGAGCAGCTCCCGCAGGGCCCTGCGGGCTTCCGGCACGGCCCGCAGGTCCGCCCGCCCGAGTCTGCGCCTCAGCTGAGGCACGGGCACCTGCTCCGTGTCGTCGTCGGTCCTGTCCTCCACCGTCTTCGCCGAGAAGGCCCCTATCGTTATGGGACCGCCTCCCCGTGCCTGCCTCTCCATGACCCCCGCCCGCGCGCCGATGTCGGTTCCCCTCCTGCTCGAACACGTTCACGGGGATCCATGCCCCATCGGACACGCGGCAGTCCTGTCGAGTCGTCAACGACCGGGTGTTCGGCCAATCGGACGGGACCTGCGGGCCGGGCTGCGGGCCGCTGAGCGGTACGGCGGTGGCGGGGAGGGGGACAAGAGGGTAGCCGGTACATGTCCCCGGGCGGATCGTGACCGCAGGAGATCGGACGATGTGCCGATGGCCGGCTGCCGATCCTTGCGTACGCGACGAAGGAGCGGGGCAGCCGGCCCCCGTGCGGGGCGGCCCGGTGAAGTTGGCCGAAGTACGACGGTCTCTCCCCGGCCTCTGACCGGAACAGGGCCGTCCTCCCCACCCCCGTGGCGGGAGGACGGCCCTGGTTCTCTCCGGTGGCCGCGCGGTCAGTACAGCTTGTTGACGGCGGTGGTCGTCGTCTTCTTGAAGGCGGCCACGGGGGCGTCGCCGAAGTCGCCCATCTGTCCCCACTGGACGACGGTGACGGTCCGGCCGTCCTGTCCGACGGAGAGCAGCGAGATGTCCGTGGCGCCCCAGGAGGTCTCGGTGTGCAGTCCGCGGACGTGGGCGCCCTCCTCGACCGGCAGCGTGCCGTAGTCCCGGCCCTCCGCCTCGATGTCGGGGGAGGACTCCTCGATGCGGTCGGCGCAGGTGCGGATCAGGTCGTCGTAGTGCTTCGCCAGGGCCTTGGCCCGGGCGGCTGAGCCCGTCACGACGGTCAACTGCACGGCGCCGGTGTCCAGGTCGGTCCGGAACGTCCGGTGCCGGTATTCGTAGTCGAGCACGCCCTCCGTGCTCACGCAGAAGCCGAGTTCCTCCGGGAACCCCTCGGTGACCGGCCCGGCGGTCCAGGACGACGTCGGGTGCGGCGGCAGCTGGGACGCCGACAGGAACTTGGGCGCGGCGGCCTTCGGCGCGGCGCCGGCGGCCGGTGCCGTGAGGACGGTGCCCGCCGCGAGGGCGGCGGCGGTGAGTGCGGTGAGAGCGCTCGTTCGGATGCGCATGGACATGGGTGTTCCCCCGTGATGAGTGCGTGGACTGGATGCCGCGGCGAGGCCGGCTGGTCGGCCCGGGCCTGGCCGGTGCGACACCAAGAGCATCAGCGGTCACAGCCGGCGGGCGCAACAGCCGGCGGCCGATCGGCCACGGTGGAACCATCCCAGGCCGTCTGACGTGCAGGTACAGGGATGCCTGGGATGCCGTCCCGGGCCGGGTCGGACCTTACGAGGGCGGGGGAAACGTGTCGGCACAGGAAGACGTGGACGACGTCGGGGAGTTCGCGGCGCTGCTGAGGGAGCTGAAGGAGCGCACGGACCGCAGTTACGGTTCGCTGGCCCGCCGTCTGGCCATGAACACCTCGACCCTGCACCGCTATTGCGCGGGCGATGCGGTCCCCCTCGACTTCGCGCCCGTGGAGCGTTTCGCGGCGCTCTGCGGAGCGACCCCGGAGGAACGCCTGGAGCTCCACCGCCGCTGGCTCCTGGCGGTGGCGGCACGCAAGCGGCCTCGTACGGCGAGTGCGGTGGAGGAGGCAGCGAGTGCGGTGGAGGAGACGGCACCTCCTGTGGAGGAGAAGGACGACTCGGATCCGTCCCCGCTCCCCCGCCTCCCCTGGTACCGCCGCAGAGGGGTCGCGGTCGGGCTGGCCGCGGCCTGTGCGCTGCTCGTGACGCTCGGGGCCCTTTCCGCGCTGCCGGACGGACGGCGCCCCGCCGCCGACCGTGCCCGTACGGCCGGACCCGCCACTTCCGGCACGACGGAAGCCAAGGCCCCGGACCGGAGCGGCACCTCGCCCACCCCGAGCGCCTCCCCGACGACAAGGCAGCCTTCTGCCTCCGCCACTCCGAAGAACAAGGCCAGGCCCTCCCCCAGCCCTTCCGCCCGGGCCACCACCCCGCCGCGAAGCGGGAAGAAACCCGCCGTGCCCCTCACCTGGTCCGTCGACTCCCAGGCCTGGAAGCTCGGCTGCGGTCATGACTACGTGATCGCCAAGCCGCCCGGGCAGGTGCCCCCGCCCCCGGCCCCGCAGGACGCCGGGACCTGGGCGGCGTCGCAGGGCGCGGTGCATGGGGGCGAGACACTCGTGGAGCTGTCGGTGCAGGGGCGGACGGACACGGCCGTCGTGCTGAACGCGCTGCGCGTGCGCGTGGTGGGGCGTGCGACCCCCGCTCCGGGCAACGCCTACGCCATGGACCGGGGCTGCGGCGGTGCGGTCACCCCGCGCTACTTCGACGTGAACCTGGACAAGGACCGGCCCATCGCCCGCGCGGTCGCCGGAAGCGACACCGGCGTGCCGATCCCGGCGGTGCGCATGCCGTACCGCGTCTCGGCCGAGGACGCCGAGGTGCTGCTGATCACCGCCCGGACCGTGACCTGCGACTGCCGCTGGTACCTGGAGCTGGACTGGTCCTCCCAGGGCCGCAAGGGCACGGTCCGCATCGACGACGCCGGCCGCCCGTTCCGCACCAGCGGCATCAAGGGCCTTCCCCGGTATGTGTACGACACCTCGGCACGCCAGTGGACGCCGTACAGCTGACCGCGCTCAAGGCCGGGGCACGTTGCGCAGGTTGGACCGGGCCATCTGGAGCATCCGGCCGACCCCGCCGTCCAGCACCATCTTCGAGGCGGACAGCGCGAAACCGGTCACCATCTCGGCCTTGATCTTCGGCGGGATGGACAGCGCGTTGGGGTCGGTGACGACGTCGACGAGGGCCGGGCCCTTGTGCTTGAAGGCGTCCTTGAGGGCTCCGGCGAGTTCCTTGGGCTTCTCGACCCGTACGCCGTACGCGCCGCAGGCCCGGGCGACGGCGGCGAAGTCGGGGTTCTTGTTGGCGGTGCCGTAGGACGGCAGCCCAGCGACCAGCATCTCCAACTCGACCATGCCGAGGGAGGAGTTGTCGAAGAGGACGACCTTCACCGGGAGGTCGTACTGCACCAGCGTCAGGAAGTCGCCCATCAGCATGGAGAACCCGCCGTCGCCGGACATCGACACGACCTGCCGCTTGCGGTCGGTGAACTGCGCGCCGATCGCCATGGGCAGTGCGTTGGCCATCGAGCCGTGGGAGAAGGAACCGATGACGCGGCGGCGGCCGTTGGGTGAGATGTAGCGGGCGGCCCAGACGTTGTTCATGCCGGTGTCGACGGTGAACACGGCGTCGTCGGAGGCGACTTCGTCGAGCACGGACGCCACGTACTCGGGGTGGATCGGCGTGTGCTTCTCGACCTTGCGGGTGTACGCCTTCACCACCCCCTCCAGCGCGTCCGCGTGCTTCTTCAGCATCCGGTCGAGGAAGCGGCGGTTCTTCTTCTCCTTCACCCGCGGGATCAGACAGCGCAGCGTCTCGCGTACGTCGCCCCACACCGCGAGGTCCAGTTTCGAACGGCGGCCGAGGTGTTCGGGCCGGACGTCGACCTGGGCGATCTTCACGTCGTCGGGGAGAAAGGCGTTGTAGGGGAAGTCGGTGCCCAGCAGGATCAGCAGGTCGCACTCGTGGGTGGCCTCGTAGGCGGCGCCGTAGCCGAGGAGCCCGCTCATGCCGACGTCGTACGGGTTGTCGTACTGGATCCATTCCTTGCCACGCAGCGCGTGCCCCACCGGGGACTTGACCTTCCCGGCGAACTCCATGACCTCGGCGTGCGCGCCCGCGGTGCCGGCTCCGCAGAAGAGGGTCACCTTGCCGGCCTCGTCGATCATCTTCACGAGCCGGTCGAGCTCCTCGTCACCCGGGCGGACCGTCGGCCGGGAGGTGACGAGGGCGGTCTCGGCGGGCTTCTCCGGGGCGGGCTCGTCGGCGATGTCGCCGGGCAGGGAGACGACGCTGACACCGCTGCGGCCGACGGCGTTCTGGATGGCGGTCTGGAGCAGCCGGGGCATCTGCTTGGGGCTGGAGATCAGCTCGCTGTAGTGGCTGCAGTCCTGGAAGAGCCGGTCGGGGTGGGTCTCCTGGAAGAAGTTGAGGCCGATCTCGCTGGAGGGGATGTGGGAGGCGAGGGCGAGGACGGGCGCCATGGAGCGGTGGGCGTCGTACAGGCCGTTGATGAGGTGGAGGTTGCCGGGCCCGCAGGAGCCGGCGCAGGCGGCGAGCCCCCCGGTGATCTGGGCCTCGGCGCTTGCGGCAAAGGCGGCGGTCTCCTCGTGCCGGACATGGATCCAGTCGATGGCGGAGTTGCGCCGGACGGCGTCGACGACCGGGTTCAGGCTGTCGCCGACGACTCCGTAGAGGCGTTTGACTCCGGCGCGGGTCAGGATGTCGACGAACTGTTCCGCGACGTTCTGTTTGGCCATGGCTCTCGTGTGCCCCTTCGGTCTCCAGGGATCCCTCCGGGTTCCATCAAGTCACAGGGTGCGCGCTCACGCCTCCCACACGGCGGCGGCCGTACGGTCGTCCGCGTAGCCCTTGACCCGCACCTGGGAGTCCGCGAGGAACGCGGCGAGGCCGGGCGGGTCGGGGCGGGACCACCGCTCGGCGAGGTAGTCGCCCAGTTCGGGTTCGCCGCGCAGCGGGTCGGCGAGGCCGCCGCTGCACAACAGGAGCGTGTCACCCGGGCGGGCGATGGAGGTACGGAAGCGGAAGGGTTCGCGGGGTGGTTCCGGGGCCGGTTCGTAAGGGCTGGGCGGGGTCGGGATGCCCAGGTCCATGGTGAACCGGTCGCCCTCGGGCGTCTCGGACGGCGGCGAGCCGAACCCCATCACGGGCTCGCCCTTGATCTGGGCGACCTGCGGTTCGATGTCCTGCCACTCGCCGTCCCGCAACCGGAACAGCCCGCCGGGCCCGACGCCGAAGAACACGCGCGTACGGCACTCCGGATCGGCCGACAGCAGCAGACAGCGCAGGCCGGCGGCGTACTCCTCCGGGTCGACGCCCTGTTCGGAGGCGCTGGCGCGGAGCTTGCCGAGACTGCGGTCGGTGAGGCGGTGCAGCCCGGACTTGAGGTCGCCCCGCCGGCCGTCCCTGATGTCCGCCACCAGCCGGGCATGACTGCGCCCGACGGCCCGGCCGATCCAGTGACAGGCCTCGGCGGCGGCCCGGTGCGCACCCGGCGTGGCCCGGGCGCCGGTCGCCATCGCCACCAGCAGCAGAGCGTGCTCGCCCGTGCCGAAGCGCGCGGTGAGCAACGAGTCGCGTCGTGGCTCCCCCCGGTACCGCGCGGAGTCGCCCCGCACGGACACGGCCCGCAACGTACAGGCCCCGTACCGGGCCCCGTCGAGCACGGTGTCCGCGACGAGGTCGTCGAGATCATCGGGGTCGGCCGCCGGCAGCGCGATGGGTTCGGCGTCGTAGGTGGGCGGCCGGGACCCCACGTACCCACGGGGCCGGGGGGAGGACGCGGGCCGCTCGATCCGGGGGGTGGGTCGGTCGGAGGGGGTGTGCGGCGGGGCCGGTGGATCGGCCGGGCGCGGTGGCGTGGTCGGTGCATCGGCCGGTGGATCGGCCGGGCGGGGTGGCGCGGTCGGAGGTTCGGCGGACCGGAGGGGCGCGGGCGGCGGGTCGGCCGGGGCGGGGAAGGCGGGCTCGGCGGGGCGGAACTCCGGGCTGGGCCAGGAGGGTGGGGTGGTGGGCAGGGGTGGAGGGGGAGGTGGTGGGGGCTGCGGGGCCGGCGAGGTGGGGGCCGTCATCGCCGGGGGCTCCGCCGGCGCCTCCGAGGGGCCCCGGGGGCCGGTCGGCGAAACCGTGCCGCCCGTGGGTGGCCGATCGGGTGCTTGCCCGGCCCGTTCCGGCGGCTTTGTGGCGGTCGGGAAGGTCAGCGGGCCCTTGGGCCGGGAAGCCGGTGGCTCCCACGGCGCGCGCGGCAGGTCCGTGGCCTCGTCGGCGGCTGCCCGGGGCGCCGGAACCACCGGCTCGGAGGCGGGCCGTTCGTCCGCCGGGTCCCCCACCGCCCCCGCCGCCGAGGCGAAGCGGTCGTCCAGGGAATCCGGGGCGGGTGCGGGGCCCGTGTCGTCGGTGGAGTCGTCGTACAAGTGCCTCCACCAGTCGTCGTCATGACCGGTGGGCCTTCCCCCCTGCTGACTCATGCCCCTAATTGTCCACCGCACGGCCGGGATGAAAACGGGGCTTCCGGAAAAACCGGTCCGTCACGGCGGCGTGAAACGACGGCTCGAGTGATCTCTAGAACGACCATGCGATAAGGGCAGACGGCGGACCCCCGGGCGGCTGACCTGCGGGTCCTGACCACGGCCACGCTCCTGACCTGCGTGTTCTCCTGGATTCCGGCAGGCTGGTCAGATGGGAGTGTGGGAGCTCCTGCTGGTCGGGCTGGTCATCCTGCTCGGTCTGTGCGGAGTGCTGCTGCCCGCGGTGCCCGGGTCGTTGCTGGTGTGGGCCGCGGTCATGTGGTGGGCGCTGAAGGATCCCCAGCCCGTCGCGTGGTGGACCCTGGTGGGTGCCACGGTCCTGATGTTCGTCTCCCAGGGCGTGCGCTGGGCCCTGCCGCCCCGGCGGCTCCGCGCGAGCAGCGCCAACCGCCGCATGCTGGCCTGGGCCGGAGGCGGCTCCACCGTCGGTTTCGTCCTGCTTCCCGTGCTCGGCGCGATCCCCGGATATCTGGCCGGTATCTACCTCTACGAACGCCGCCGCCTCGGCCGCCACGGCGACGCCGTAGCCGCCCTGCGTCAGGTGATGCGCTCGGGCGGCTCCAGCATCCTGGCCGAACTGTTCACCTGCCAGCTGATAGCGGCGGCGTGGATCGGCGCGGTGCTCTGGGGCTGACAACGCCCCGGGCGGCGGCCTGGAGCACGCCCTCGTGCGTGAGCAGCCGTACCTTGCGGTCCAGGCCGCCCGCGTAACCGGTCAGGGTGCCGTCGGCGCCGATCACCCGATGGCACGGCCTGACGACCAGCAGCGGATTGGCGCCGATCGCGCCGCCGACAGCCCGTACGGCCGCCCTGGGCGCTCCGATCCGCGCGGCGATCTCGCCGTAGGTCGCCGTCGAGCCGTAGGGGATGTCGTCCAGCGCGGCCCAGACCTTCTCCCGGAAGGCCGTGCCTTCGGTGCGCCACGGCAGCCGGAACTCCTTCAGTTCCCCGGCGAAGTAGGCGGCGAGCTGCTCCTCGGCCTCCCGGAACGGCCCGGCGTCCTGCCGCCAGTCGTCCAGCACCACCCGTCCGCCCTTCTGCCCGGGCACGGACAGCGAGGTCAGCTCGCCGGTCGGGGCGGCGGTGAGCAGCAGCGGCCCGAGCGGGCCCTCCGCTGTCGTCCAGTACGTCGTGGTCATCACAACTCCCACTCCCCTGCTGCGCGCAGGTGGTTCAAGGCGTACGAGCGCCAGGGGCGCCAGCTGTCGGGGACGTCGAGGCCGGGCGGGGCCACGTCCGGGTCGCCGAGGGCGCGGGTGCGGATCTCGGCGATGGTACGGGCGTCCAGGCCGGGCACGGCGCGCAGGGCGTCCTGCGCGTCGTCCCGGTCGGCGCCCGGGTCGAGGCGTACGGCGTGGTCGGCGAGGGCGGCGGTGAGCGCGCCGAGGGTGCCGCCGGGCTCGGCCCCGGCGAGGACAGCCGGCTCGGGGAAGAGGTGGGTGAGGCTGCCGCAGGGGGCGTCGAGCGCCTTGCCGTATCGCCGTACGAGCCGTTCCGCCTCCGTCCGGCCGGCCAGCGCGCGCACCGCGAGCTCCTCCGGGTCGGCGGTGCCCGGCGAGCGCAGCCCGGGGCGGGCGGCGACCAGGGGCGCGAGCCGTGGGTCGGCGGCGAGGCGCTCGTCGACGGCGTAGGGGTCTGCGTCGAGGTCGAACAACCGCCGCAGCCGCTGTACGGCGGTGGTCAGGTCGCGGGGGTCGGTGAGGTGCAGCCGGGCGTCGAGCCAGCCGCCGGGGTGGGCGCCGAGCCCGGTGCGGGCGGTGCCGGGGCGCTCGTCGACGGCGACGATGCCGGTGCCGTACGGGAGCCGGAGCGTGCGCCGGTAGGTGCGGGCGCCGGGCGGGCCGCTCACGTCCTCGACGCCGGGTACGGCCTCGCGTTCCAGCAGGTCGAAGACGGGTCCCGCCTGGTAGGGGCCGCGGTGGGCGAGCCGCAGCGGGATGCCCGCGCTCGGGGTGGCCGTACGGCGGTTCCGGCCGCCCTTCGGGACGGCGGCGGCGCGCAGCTCGCTCGGGGTGGAGGCGTACACGGCCCGGATCGTGTCGTTGAATTGCCTGATGCTGGCGAAACCCGACGCGAATCCGATGTCGGTGACCGGCAGCCCGGTGGTCTGGAGCAGCACCCGCGCGGTGTGGGCCCGCTGGGCCCGGGCGAGGGCGACGGGCCCGGCGCCGAGTTCGGCGGTGAGCTGCCGCTGCACCTGCCGTGCGCTGTAGCCGAGCCGGGTGGCGAGACCGGCGACGCCCTCGCGGTCGACCACGCCGTCGGTGATCAGCCGCATGGCCCGGCCCACCACGTCCGCGCGGACGTTCCACTCGGCGGAGCCGGGCACGGCGTCCGGCCGGCAGCGCCGGCAGGCCCGGAAGCCCGATCCCTGCGCGGCGGCGGCCGTGGCGAAGAAGCGCACGTTGGGCCGCTTCGGGGTGACCGCGGGGCAGCTCGGCCGGCAGTAGATGCCGGTCGTCGCGACGGCGAAGAAGAACACGCCGTCGAAACGGGCGTCGCGGCTGCGTACGGCCTCGTACCTGGTGTCCTCGTCCGTTACCTGGTCTCTCACCCGTCCAGTCTCCGCCGTGCCCCGGCCTGTCGCTGGCGGAAATCGGACATAGCGCTTCGAGTGTCCGGCCTCGTCCTGGGGCGGGCCGCGCCTCGCGGCGGGCGAGGCCGGCCACCCGGCACCGCGTCTCCCGTCGGCGTCGGTGGGCGCCTCGGCCAGGCACCGGCGCAGGCTGTCGGCGCCGGCCGCGCGGGACTGCCAGGCGGCCAGGAGCGGCGCCGCCCAGGCCTCCTCGCGCAGGGCCGCGTAGTCACCGAAGGGGTCGACGAGCCGCAGCGCCTGCGCGCGGTGGTCGCGGAAGAAGCGGTGGTGTTCGTCGCGGGGAGGGACTCGGCGGTGAGGCCTGCGTCGTGGCGCACGACGTAGGCCTCACGGCGGCCGACCGGGTGGCCCTGGCCCTGGAACATGAGCCACCGGACGGTCTCTAGGGGACGTAGAACTCGGTGTCGTAGTACCAGTCGTCGACGCCGTTGAGCCGCAGCCGGCCGGCGACCACGAAGATCGACTCGTTGCCGACGTACTTGGTCGGCGCGAGGCACCCGCGGGTGAAGCCGGCGTTGAGCGTGGAGCCGGCGCAGTCCACGTCGCTGCCGAAGTTGCTGCTCACCGCGCCGCCGATCGACACCGCCACGCTCGCCGCGTTCTGCACGACCAGGACGGCCTGGCCGTACCTGCTGCCGTTGATGACGGCGCAGACCTTGAACTTGACGTTGTCGGAGACCTTGTGGGTCTTGTAGGCGCCGCAGTGCCAGGTCGAGTTGGTGCTCACCGCCTGCCAGTTCTGCGCGGCGCCGGCCGGCGCGGCGGTGACCGCGAGGGCCCCCGCCGCGGCCGCGGCCACACCCAGAGCTCTGAAACGCATATCGCCATCCCCCTCGATACGAACACTTGACCGCCCTCAGGCGGCCGTTGATCATATCCGGCCGACGGCGACGCGCCTACGAGCGCCAGTGCGCTCCGCGCTTGGCCTCCATCGCGGCCCGTCCGATCGCCCCCTTCCGCTTCCAGTCCTTGCGGATCTCGGCCCGGAGCCGGGCGTCCGTCTTGGCGACGATGCGCTGGTTCTCCCGCAGGAGCTTGCGGTAGCTGTCCAGCCGCCGTTCCGGCAGCTCACCGGTCTCGATGGCGGCCAGTACCGCGCAGCCCGGCTCGGCCTCGTGCGCGCAGTCGTGGAAGCGGCACCGCTCGGCCAGTTCCTCGATCTCGGAGAACACCTGGCCGACGCCGGTCTCGGCGTCCCAGAGGCCGACGCCCCGCAGTCCGGGGGTGTCGATCAGGACCCCGCCGCCGGGCAGGGCGAGCAGATTGCGCGTGGTCGTGGTGTGCCGGCCCTTGCCGTCGGCGTCCCGGGTGGCCTGGACGTCCATGACGTCCTCGCCGAGCAGCGCGTTGGCGAGGGTCGACTTGCCCGCGCCGGACTGCCCGAGCAGCACGGACGTACCACCGCCGACGATCGCCGCGAGCACGTCGAGCCCGTCCCCGTCGACCGAGCTGACGGGCACCACCGGCACGCCGGGCGCGCTGGTCTCCGCGTCCTGGACGAGGTGGGAGAGGGTGACGGCGTCCGGCACGAGGTCGGCCTTGGAGAGGACGACGACGGGCTGTGCCCCGGACTCCCAGGCGAGCGCGAGGAACCGTTCGATGCGGCCCAGGTCGAGTTCGAGGGCGAGGGACACGGCGACGATGGCGTGGTCGACGTTGGCCGCGAGGATCTGCCCCTCGGACCGCTTGGAGGAGGTGGAGCGGACGAACGCGGTGCGGCGCGGCAGGTACGACCGGACGTAGCGCGGGTTCCCGCCGGGTTCGACGGCGACCCAGTCGCCGGTGCAGACGACCCGCATCGGGTCGTGCGGCGTGACGAACGCGGTGTCGGCCCGCAGGATCCCGTCGGCGGTGACGACATCGCACTGCCCGCGGTCGACCCGGATCACGCGTCCGGGCAGCAGTCCTTCGGTGGCGTAGGGGGCGAACTCGGCCGCCCATGCGTCGTCCCAGCCGTAGGGAGCGAGCGCGGAGGAAACGGATGAAGCGGAGCTGGAAGTCAAGGGTGACCCTTCCCAGGTCGGCCCCCGGCCCGACAGTCGGTCGGATCAGCCGGTGACCATGGAGGTGGACTTGATGAACTGGATGCGGGCAGCGCTCATCGCAATGACAGCCATCGGTCAACACCTCCTCGTCCCTGAACTCTTCGGCTCTTCTTCGGCTCTCTCAGTGGAACCGCCGTAACGCTATCCCGGCACGGCGGAGTCGCGTCAACCGGTTTTCGCGCAGTCGTGGCCGTTCAGCTCGAAGTCGTACGGCGGGGAGTTCTTGCCGCGCCAGGATGAGAGGAAGCCGAAGGCCAGATCGTCGCCCGCCTGGACCGACTTGTTGTAGTCGGCGGCGGTGGCGGTGACACGCGAGCCGTTCTGGGAGACGGAGGCGTCCCACATCTGGCCGACCTGCTGGCCGTCCCGGAAGGACCAGGAGACGCGCCAGGAGTCGAGGGCCTCGTTGCTGGTGACGGTGACGGTGGCCTGGAAGCCGTCGGGCCACTGGTTGACCAGGTCGTACTCGACCCGGCAGACGGGGTCCTCGCTCTCGCCGCCTTCCGCGCGGTCCGTGGGAGAGGAGGTGCCCTGCGGTTCCGTCCGGCGGTCGCTGCTCTCCGGCTTGCCGGGCTTCTGCGACTTCCCCGTGTTGCCGGTGGCCTTGCCGGCCGGCTTCGAGGTCGCGGGAGGCAGGGAAGGGACGGACGGCACGGACAGGTCGGGTTCGGCCACCGGCTGACGGTCGGCGTCGCCGCGTGCTCCGAGGTCGTCGCCGCTGCCGCCGAAGGGCATCATCGAGACGCCGAGCGCCAGTACGGACACCAGGACGGCGGCCACGAGGAGGCCGTTGCGGGCGACGCGCGCCTTCTGCTCAGCCTCCTCCGGTTCGCCGGGCGCCAGTTCCGCCCGCCCCGGACGGCCGGCGCCGAGACGCACCTCGGCGGCGCGGCGGCGGCGCTCCAGGTAGGCGAGCCCGCCCCAGCCGATCACCCCGCCGGCCAGCGCCCCGGGCAGTCCTCCGCCGTGCAGGCGCAGACAGGCGGCGGCCTCGGCGCACTCCACGCAGGTGGCGAGGTGCCGGGAGAGGTCGCCCGGGGTGTCGGCGGCGGGGGCCCGGGTGACGGCGTCCAGCAGCCGTGCGTAGCTGCGGCAGCGGGCGTCCATCGGTGTGTCGAGGTGGTTGCGGTGGCAGCGGTCCCGGAACAGGGTGCGCACCTGCTGGAGTTCGTCGTCGGCGGTGGCCGGGTCGAGGCCCAGCCGGCGGGCGACCAGGGAGAGCGGCAGCGCCTCCACCTCGGCCAGCCACAGCAGTTCGGCGTCCGCCTGCTGGAGGTCGCGCAGTCCGCGCAGCGCGAGCGGGCGCCGCAGGGGCGGCCCGGTGTAGCGGGCGGCCTTGTCCGAGTTGAGCCACAGGCGCAGGTCGGGGTCGAGTTTGTGGCCCTGCCCCGTCTCCTCCCAGGCCGCGGCCGTGCTGCGTACGGCGGTCAGCAGCAGGGGTATGCGCGGCAGCCGGGCGGGGCGGCGCCCGGAGGCGCGGACCGGGCCTGCGTCGGCGGCGCGTGCCTCGCGTATGCCGTGTGCGAACGCCTCGCGGCCCAGCTGTGCGGCGGCGGTGGAACCGGACGTGCACAGATCGGCGTAGGCGAGGACCGCGTCCCAGCACTCGGAGAACAGCGCGGCCTCGGAGGCGTCCTGAGGGGTCGGCAGGTCGGGCATGAGTCTCCTGCATCCACAAGCGAGGTCAACTCACCATGTTGGCAAAGGAGTTGGGGGGAACCTCGGGGCAGGAGACGAGTTTTTCACGCTCTCGACACAACTGACAAGCCGCGTATTCAAATCCTCACACGGCCGACTCCGGAAGTAGATACGTACAGAACGCCGAAACGTCTCGATGGCGACCCGGATCACATCGGGTCGCCATCGGAACACGGCGCTGGACGAGTGCGTCGTCAGATCTCCACCGGCTCGTCCGCGGGCAGGCTGTCCATGAAGGAGCTGACCGAGAAGACCGCGTTGCCGGCGCCGGGGGGACCGTAGCCGGGGGGCGAGGAGAGGCCGAAGTCCTCCATCGTCTGCCGGTACGCCTGGAGCAGACGGATGTGGTACTCCAGGGGCGCGCCCTGCGGGTTGGCCTTGCCGAGCGGGGTCGTGGGCTCGGGGCACCAGGTGGTGAAGCGGGGCGTGATGCCGTGGGACATGAAGAAGCGCAGGCCCTCGGTGGTGGAGTCGATGGCCTCGTCGACGGTCTTGAACCCGAAGGGCTCGGCCATCTCCACGCCCGCCACGAAGTTGGGGATGACGTTGCGCGCGCCGAAGATGTCCGCCGAGTCGAGGATGCGCTTGTGCCACTCGTCGCGGCCGACGTACCGCTCCTTGCCCGGGCAGTACATCTTGAAGAGGTACTCGTCCCACACCTCGTAGTTGGGGTGGTAGATCTGCACGCCGTAGTCCTTGAACCGCTGGACGTCGTCCTTGGGCAGCGCCTGGGCGACGACCTTGCCGATCCAGCGGCCCGGGAAGTGCTCCTCGATGGCCTTGGCGTAGCGCCCGTAGAAGTCCGCCTCGTCCAGGCCCTGGACCTTCGACGTGATCGCGCCGCCGGTGAGCGTGTACGCGGTGGACACCTTCGCGGTGTCGTACTTGTCGATGATCTCGAGTGCCTCGAGGACCTCGTCGACGTCCTTCACGCCCGTGTACGGGCGGCCGGCCGCCTTGTGCTGGCGCCAGTTGTGGTTGATGTCGCAGTACTGGCACTCCTCCTTGGCGCCGAAGTACTGGCAGACGCGGAACGCGGTCAGATAGATCAGGTAGCCCCACTGGATGGTCGGGGCCACCTCCATGACCGACTTCCCGTTGGCGAGGGTGTGCCGGTAGTACTCGGGCATCGGCGGCACGCCGACGTCGGAGATCCGCTTGCCGTCGAGGTAGAGGCCGAGCACGCCGTCCTCGTTCGCGGCGACGCGGTACGGCGAGGAGGGGTTCACCCGGACCGAGACGACGGTCCGCCGCAGGTCGTACGGGCCGCCGGTGAGAATGATCTCCTCGGGCGGGCGGCGCAGCGCTGCCTCGCCCAGTTCCGGCAGGGTGCCGTGGTCGAAGGAGAAGATGAAGTACGACTTCGGCTTGACCTCACCGCCCTCGTTGTCGCTGAGCGCGGACGGGTCGAAAGCCACTCCGCCCCGGAGCAGGTCCTCCTTGAAGACGGCCTCCCGCGGGACGTGCGGGAATCGCTCCATCAGATCCTCGACCAGCGCGGTACGGCTGCCGCTGCTCATCCCGTCTCTCCTCCCGGCTCGGACGTACGACTCCTCACGGTATGCCCACGGCTGTACGTGAGCGGTACCGGGTCCCCCCTGGAGCGGGGGCAAGACCTCACCCGGCGGGACACCCGCCGCCCCTCCTGCCTGCGGATCGCCGCGCCCGTCCCGTCGCCGGTCGGCAACCGCCGGAGGCCTCGCCGGCCGACAGCTGCCCTGACGGCCCGGCAGCCCCCGCCCGGTGACGCCACCGAGTCTCCTTGGAACAACGGGCAGCGCCCAGCCGACGGGGGCACGCGCCGCCCGCCGCCGCCTGGCCGGTCGGCGAAATGCCACCGGCGGGGAACTACCGCTGAGAACCCAGCCGCCCCAGCGGCACAGCCGGCACAGGGCGTGCCGCTGCCCGCGCGGCCCCCTTTGCTGCCGCGCGCACCAGCGACAACGGGTCCCCGAGAGCAACGGGCAGCGCCCGGCCGACGGGGCACACACCGCCCGCCGCTGCCCGCAGACCGCCGCCCGGCCCGTCAGCGGAGGCCACCGGGCGGGGAAGTGCCGGTGAAGACCCAGCCGCCCCAGCGGCACAGCCGGCACGGGGCGTGCCGCCGCCCCCGCAGCCTCCCCCTCGGAGCGGCGGGCCTGCTCACCCGGGCCGCCGCATCGGTGAGGACCCGCCCGGCCAACACACCCCTGCCCGGCCTGTCGGAGCCCGCAGCAGCCCCGGCGGGCAAGCACACGACGCCCGGCCGGGACGGCAGTCGAACATCAGCGCCAGGCCCGCCCGCGCACAACCGTCACACCCCCGCGGCCCCCGCCCGCCCGGCCGACCCCATGAGGCGACCCGCCGGACCACGCACCCCACCCGGCCACCGGGACCCCTGGCAACCCGGCGGGCAAGCACACGACAGACGGCCGGCCTCAGCCGAGCCGAACGGGATCGATTCTGCCGATATCGGCACATACTGGCGCTGCCCACCAGGCGCGCTCTCAGGCCTCCCGCCCCAGCGCCGCCAAGTCGACCGCATAGGCCGGTTCCCCTCCGGCCAGCAGTCGTTCCGCCTCCTCGGCGACCGTCCGGCCGAGGCGGGCCAGTTCGTTGCCCTGGGAGCCCGCGAGGTGCGGGGTGACGAAGGCGCCGGGCAGGTCGTAGAGGGGTGAGTCGGCGGGGAGCGGCTCGGGGTCGGTGACGTCGAGGATCGCGGTCAGGCGCCCGGCACGCAGTTCGGCCACCAGGGCGTCGTGGTCGACCAGCGCGCCGCGCGCGGTGTTGACGAGCACCGCCCCGTCGGGCATCAGGGCCAGCTCGCGGCGGCCGATCAGGTGGTGGGTCTCGGGCGTCTCGGGGGCGTGGACGGTGACGATGTCGCAGGTGCGCAGCAGGTCGTCCAGCTCCAGCAGGGGGACGCCCAGCGCGGCCGCCTCCGCCTCGTCGACGTACGGGTCGGTGAGGGCGGGCCGCAGATCGAAGGGGCGGAGCAGTTCGAGGACGCGGCGGCCGATGCGGGAGGCACCGATCACGCCGACGCGGCGGCCGTAGTTGCCGATGCCGGGGACGATGCCCCAGCCGGAGGAGGTGCGGGACGTGCGCATCCGGTCGCGCGCGGCGAGGACGTCCTTCCCGGCGAGCAGGATCATGGCGAGGGTGTACTCGGCGACGGGCAGCGCGTTGGCGACGGCGGCCGAGGAGACGGCGATGCCGCGCCGCCAGATCCCGGGGGTGGCGAAGGACTTCACCGAGCCGGCCGAGTGCAGTACGGCGCGCAGCCGGGGAGCCGCGTCGAGGACCGTCTCGTCGATCCGGGGGCAGCCCCAGCCGGTCACCAGGACTTCGGTCCGGGCCAGCGCCCCGAGCACGCGCGGGTCGGTGAAGTCCTGCGCCACCAGGGCGGGATCGATGTCCACGGACTCCCGCAGCCGCGCCAGCACCTCGGGCGGGAAGACCTGCGGCACGTTCTCTGCGGCCATGGCGAACAGTGCCTGGGGGCGCTGGCTCAAGGAGGTGACCTTCCGGCTCGGCGGCACACGGGGAAACGGAGCGGATAGAAACCGCTCTCTACAACCTCTCCACGGTAGGCCGAGCCGGGCGGCGGCGGCAACGGACACCGGGCCGGGGTAGGTTCCGGCGGGGGCTTGTCGTCCCCACAGCCTCGGGGAAAGGACGACGTGGATGACCGGGACCGTGACCAACTGGGCGGGCAACATCACCTACGCGGCCAAGGAGCTGCACCGGCCGGGCTCGCTCACCGCGTTGCGCGCGCTGGTCGCGGACAGCGACCGGGTGCGGGTGCTGGGCAGCGGGCACTCGTTCAACGGGATCGCCGAGCCGGGCGCCGAGGGTGTCCTGCTGTCGCTGGCCGATCTGCCGCCCGAGGTGGACGTCGACACGGTGGCCCGTACGGTCCGCGTCGGCGGCGGGGTGCGCTACGCGGAGCTGGCCCGCCGGCTGCACGGGCAGGGTCTGGCGCTGCACAACATGGCGTCCCTGCCGCACATCTCGGTGGCCGGGTCGGTCGCCACCGGCACCCATGGCTCGGGGGTCCTCAACGGCCCGCTCTCGACGGTCGTACGCGAGGTGGAGCTGGTCACGGCGGACGGCTCGACGGTGACGACGGGACGCGACGAGGAGCGGTTCGGCGGGGCCGTCACCTCGCTCGGCGCCCTCGGTGTCGTCACCGCGCTCACCCTCGACCTGGAGCCGGCCTTCGAGGTCGAGCAGCATGTGTTCACCGAACTGCCGCTGGAGGGGCTGGACTCGGGGACGTTCGAGACGGTGATGGCGACGGGGTACAGCGTCAGCCTGTTCACCGACTGGCGTGCGCCGGGCTTCCGGCAGGTGTGGCTGAAGCGGCGCACCGACCAGGCGCTGCCGGCCTTCCCCTGGGCGGCTCCCGCCACCGAGAAGATGCACCCGGTGCCGGGCATGCCCGCGGTGAACTGCACCGAGCAGTTCGGTGTGCCGGGGCCGTGGCACGAGCGGCTGCCGCACTTCCGGGCGGAGTTCGTCCCGAGCAGCGGGGCGGAGCTTCAGTCGGAGTATCTGCTGCCGCGCGGGCACGCCGTGGAGATGCTGCGCGCGCTCGACGCGATCCGGGAGACCGTCGCCCCGGTGCTGCAGACCTGCGAGGTGCGCACGGTCGCCGGCGACGACCAGTGGCTGAGCCCGTCCCACGGCCGGGACACCGTCGCGGCGCACTTCACCTGGGTCGAGGACACCCGGGCGGTGCTGCCGGTGGTGCGGCGGGTCGAGGAGGCGCTGGAGCCCTTCGGGGCGCGGCCGCACTGGGGCAAGGTGTTCACCGTGCCCGCGTCCGTCCTGGGCGGGCTGTATCCGCGGCTGGACGACTTCCGCGCGCTGACGCGGGAGCTGGACCCGGAGGGGAAGTTCGCCAACGCCTTCGTGCGGGACGTGCTCGCGGAGGCATAGGCGGGCGGTCGGCGAGTCAGGTCGCGGCGCGCGGCCTGCCGCCCGGGGCGGTGACGCGGTCGGCCTCGGCCTGGACGAGCAGGGAGAGCAGTGAGGCCACGGTCAGACCGGCCTCGGCGGGGTGGCGCAGCACCTTGCCGGGGTCGATCCGGTACGTGTTGGTGCGGCCCTCCTTGGTGTGGGACAGATATCCGTCCTGCTCCAGGTCGGCGATGATCTTCTGCACGGCGCGTTCGGTGAGCCGGCAGTGGGCGGCGATGTCCCGGATGCGGGCGCTGTGATTGTCGGCGATGGCCGCCAGCACCCGGGCGTGGTTGGTGATGAACGTCCATCCGGTGTGTGGCTCGGGCACTCCATCCATACCCCCACTCTAGCGACCAGGGGTTCACGCAATCAAAAACACGTACTTCGTTTCATGTATCGGTTGACGTGTGTGGGGTAGAGAGGCAACGCTGGAATCACGGGGGCAGGGCGAACGGACAAGGGAGAAGAGGGCCATGCCGGAGCCTGCGTACTCTGCGCGGTCTCACGCGCCGGAGGGCGGCGCATCCATGGCGGGCGACAGCGCACCGGCGGCGATCCCGCCGTGCATGGCGACCATGGACGTCGCACCGGACGGCGACCGGATGACCGTGACCCTGTGGGGGGAACTGGATCTGGGAAGCCGGCGGCTGCTGCCGGACCTGTACGACATCCTCACGCTGTCGGGCAGCGGCATCGACCTGCGCCTGGACGCGGTCGGCTTCTGCGACTGCTCGGGCCTCAACGTGCTGCTGGATCTGCGCATGCGCGCCCTCGACCTGGCCAAGACGGTCGTGGTGCGCTCCAGCGGCCGCGCGGTCGAGCGGGTCCTCGACCTGACCGGCACCCGGGAGCTGTTGACGGACGACGCCCCCCGGCCCGCCCGTGCCGTCTCCCCTCAGACCGGCGCCGACCAGGACCTGCGGACCGAAGTCGCCCAGTTGCGACGGGCGATGCAGACCCGGCCGACGATCGATCTGGCCCGCGGCATCCTGATGGCCTCCTTCGGACTGAGCCCCGAGGCGGCCTGGAGCGTGCTGGTCCGGACCTCCCAGAACACCAACACCAAGCTGCACCATCTGGCCGACGAGCTGGTGAGCACCGCCCACGGAACCACACTGCCGGAACAGGTGCGGCGGCAACTGGCGGCCGCGGTCGCGAGCACGAGCACCCGGAGCGCCGCGGCGGCCGGTCCCAGCGGAACCGTCGAGCACGGGGACTGACAGGCCCCTCCCGGGACCCGCCACGTCCGCCCCCTGAGGCATCATGAACAGGCCATGGCCAGCCACCGCCGGTTCCACCGGGAGCGCACTTTATAAAGCCCCTTTCCAAACCCCTTGTCGAAAGTCCCGCCAGCCCATAGCCTTGCGCCGCGCCGGTGCCGACGTCGACCCCGGCCAGGGCAGGTCTGGGAAGGGATGGGGCACCCCGGTGAAGCGCACATCACGCGACATCCGCACCGCGAACCGCTACGAGGTGCTGCGCCAGATCATCGCGGAGTCACCCACCTCCCGGCAGGAGCTGGCGGCCGCGACCGGCCTCAGCCTCGCCACGGTGGCCACGCTCGTGGGCGAGCTGCTCGACCTCCGCATGATCACGGAGGTCGGCTTCGAGGACTCGGCAGGGGGCCGGCCCCGGGGCCTGGTGGCGGTGAACGCCTCGGGCGGCGCGCTGATCGGCGTCGACATCGCCGAGACCTACGTCCATGTCGAGCTGTTCGACCTGGGGCTGAACGTCCTGGCCCGCGCCGAGGAGGACGTCCGGGCGAGTGAGAGCCTGCCCGAGCAGGTGGTCGGCCATGTGGCCACCGCCGTCGGCTCGGTGGTCACCCAGGCCGGCATCGAGGGCGCCCGGGTGCTCGGGGTCGGTGTGAGCGTGCCGGGGCAGGTGGACCGCGCCACCGGCATCTCGGAGTACGCGCCCAACTGGGACTGGCACGACGTACCGCTGCTCGACCTGCTCACGGAGCACATCGCCTACCCGCTCTACCTGGACAACCCGCTGCGCGCCAGCGCCGTCGCCGAGCTGTGGTTCGGGGCCGCGCGCGGAGCCGGGACCGCCGTGGTGGTCAACCTCGGCACCGGCGTGGGCGCCGGGCTCGTCCTGGGCGGCGGGCTGCACCGCGGGGTGAGCAATAGCGCCGGCGAGTGGGGCCACACCACAATGGTGCTGGACGGGCGGCTGTGCCGCTGCGGCAACCACGGCTGTGTGGAGACGTACGTCGGCGCGCGCGGCATCATGCTGAACCTGCGGGAGATCGGCCCAGACAGCGCGCTGCTGCACGCGGACGACCAGACGGCGACCATCGACGCGCTGGCCCGCGGGATCGCGGCGGACGACCCGGTGGCACGCCGGGCCGTCCATGAGACCGCCCGCTATCTGGGCGCCGGCGTCGCGGACCTGGTGAACCTGTTCAACCCCGAGATCGTCGTGCTGAGCAGCTGGGTCGCCCGCACCCTGGGCGAACCGCTGCTGCACGAGGTGCGCGAGGCCGTGACCCGGCACGCGCTGCCGCGGCCCCTGGCCGCCACCGAGATCGTCCTCTCCCCGATCCCCACCGACCCGGTGTGCCTGGGCGCGGCGACGTTCGCGCTGGAGGGCGCGCTCCAGGCCGTCGGGCAGAAGAACGGCAAACGCACCGCCCCCGTGAGGAGCCGAACCGCCGCCGCACCCCCCTCCTAGCGGCGGAAGCAACTCCTCCGCCACCCCCGCATGTTCGAAATCGCGAACCGGACACAACGCTTCGAACAGACTTCGTCCAACCCCTTGCCGAAGCCTTAGCCGAAGCTCTAGCGTCCCGCACCGCACCTCTCTTTGAGCCATCTGGCGCGAGCCCCCGGGCCCGTGAGCCATCAGGCAGTGAGCCGAAGAGCCGCAGCCGCACTCGAGACAAGGACGTCAGCATGTCGGCATCGAGCAACATGAACTGGGACCGCCGCAACGTACTGCGGGCCGCGATGGGCCTGGCCGCCGCCGGCGGACTCGCCGCGTGCGGCAGCAACACCGGCCGGGGCGGTGGGTCCGGGTCGGGTGACGGCCTCACCCAGTACTTCCACGCATACGGCGAGGCCGGCGTCGAGCAGGCCGTGAAGCGCTACGCGAAGGCCTACAAGGACGCCAACGTGACCACCCAGTGGATCACCGGCAACAACTACGAGCAGAAGCTCTTCGCCGCGCTGCTCACCAAGAACGCGCCGGACGTCTTCGAGTTCCACCCGCAGATCCAGCTCGTCAAGAGCGGTCAGGTGGCCGACCTGACCGACATCATCGACCCGGTCAAGGACGACTTCAACCCGGCCGACATCAAGTCGCACACGGTCGACGGCAAGATATACGGCATCCGGATGATCGACGACCCGCAGTTCCTCTTCTACCGGCCCTCGCTGTTCGAGAAGGCGAAGATCGAGGTCCCGACCACGCTGGAAGAGCTGATCGAGGCCGCCGACAAGCTGACCACCAACAAGGTCAAGGGCATCTTCCTCGGCAACGACCTGACCTCGATCCAGCACAACGTGATCTGGTCGGCCGGCGCCGACACCCTGACCCCGGACAACAAGCCCGCCTTCAACACGGACGCGGTGGCCGACGGCCTCAAGCAGCTCCGTGGCCTGTTCACCAGCGGCAACCTGCTCCTCGACGCCCCTGCCGACTCCTGGGACCCCTCCGCCTTCAACCAGGGCCTGACCGCGATCCAGTGGTGCGGCATGTGGGCCATGCCGGCCATGCAGCAGGCGCTCGGCGACGACATCGGCATCTTCCCCTTCCCGAAGATCGGTTCCGCCGGCAAGGAGTCGGTCTACAACGGCGGCTGGTCGATGTTCGTCAACGCCAAGGGCAAGAACGTCGAGGCGGCCAAGGACTACGTCAAGTGGCTGTGGATCGACCAGAAGAAGTACCAGGAGGACTTCGCCACCTCCTACGGATTCCACATCCCGCCGCGCACCTCCCTCGCCCAGTCCGCCACCAAGCTGAAGTCCGGCCTGCCGGCCGAGGGCGTGAAGCTCTTCAACGAGTTCGGCCACTTCGACAACATCGGCTGGACCCAGGCCATGATCGCCGCGATCAACGACGTCATGGCGAACTCCGTCCGCAAGAACGGCGACCCCAAGGCCCAGCTCGCGGCCGCCGAGAAGAAGGTCGACGCCGAGCTCAAGAAGCTGTTCGGTTAGGCCCGGCGGACGGACCACGACATGTCGACCACCACCACACGCGGGGTCGCCCAGCCCGCCCCGGCCAAGGTCACCAAGACCCGGCCGCGGCGGGGCCTGAGGGCGAGCAGCACCTTCAACTTCTGGCTCTTCACCGGCCCGTTCCTGATCGGCCTGGTGATCTTCGTCTTCGTGCCCATCGGCTGGAGCATCTGGCTCAGCTTCTTCGAGGCGCGCTTCACCGTCACGCCGAGCGAGTTCATCGGCTTCGACAACTACCGGCAGATCCTTAACGACACGAACTTCCGGAACTCGCTCGTCACGTTCACCGTGTTCGCCGCGTTCATCGTGCCCGCGACCTGGGCCATGTCGCTGGGTCTCGCCCTGCTGGTGAACCGGCTGCGGTTCATGCGGGCGTTCTTCCGTTCGGTGTTCTTCCTGCCGACCGCGGTCAGCTACGTCGCCGCCGCGCTGATCTGGAAGATGTCCATCTTCAACGGCGTCCGCTTCGGCCTGGCCAACACCGTCATCGGCTGGTTCGGCATCGACAACGTCGCCTGGCTGGCCAACCCCGACCCGCCCTGGTACTGGCTGGTCATCGTGACCGTGCGACTGTGGCTGCAGTCGGGCTTCTACATGATCCTGTTCCTCGCGGCGCTGCAGAACATCCCGCGGGAGCTGTACGAGGCCGCCTCCATCGACGGTGCCAAGCCGGGCTGGCAGACCTTCCGGCACATCACGCTGCCCCAGCTGCGGGCCACGTCCACCGCGGTGATCCTGCTTCTGCTCGTCGCCGCCTACCAGGCCTTCGACGAGTTCTTCAACCTGCTGTCCAAGGCCACCTGGGGCCAGCCGCCCCTGGTCGAGCTGTACAAGATGGCGCTCGGCAACAACCAGAACTACGGCGCGGGCAGCGCGGGCGCGGTCGTCCTGACCCTGCTCATCTGCGTCGTCACGCTGCTCCAGGGCAAGATCATGGGCTTCGGAAGGGGTGAGGAGTCCAAGTGACCACCACAGCACCCGACATCCGCGAGGGCGCGAAGCCGGCCGCCAGGGCCAAGCGTGGCGGCGGGGTCCTCGGCAACACCGGGCTGTACATCGCGACCGGCGTCGCGGCCCTGCTCTTCCTGGTCCCCTTCTATCTGATCGTCCGCAACGCGCTGATGACGGACCAGGAGATCACGGGCGAGGAGTGGAAGTGGTTCCCCACCACCATCCAGTGGGGCAACATCACCGAGCCGTTCAACGATGTCACGGTCGACTTCGCCCAGTCCCTGTGGAACTCGGTGGTCGTCGCCGTCCTGCACACCGCCGGCATCCTGCTGATCTGCTCGCTGGCCGGGTACGGCCTCGCCCGGATCCCGTACAAGCACGCCAACAAGGTGTTCTACGCCGTCCTGGCCACGCTGATGGTTCCCACGGCGGTCACCTTCGTGCCGAGCTTCGTTCTGGTCTCGTCCCTCGGCTGGGTGGACAGTTACCGGGGTCTCATCATCCCGGGGCTCTTCAGTGGTTTCACCTGCTTCCTGTTCCGGCAGTACTTCCTGGGGTTCCCCAAGGAGCTGGAGGAGGCGGCGCGCGTGGACGGGCTCGGCTACTGGGGCGCGTACTGGCGTGTCGTCGTGCCGAACTCGCTGAACTTCTTCGCGGCCATCGCCACGATCACCTTCATCAACGGCTGGAACGCCTTCCTGTGGCCCCTGGTCATCGGCCAGGACCCGAGCGCCTGGACGGTCCAGGTGGCGCTGTCGTCGTACATGACGAACCAGACCGTCAACTACCACCTGATCTTCATGGCCACGGCCATTTCCATCCTGCCCCTGGTGTTCGTCTTCCTCTTCCTCCAGCGCTGGCTGGTGCAGGGGATCGCCCAGACCGGCATCAAGGGCTGAGCTAGGAGACCGATGTCTTTCCGCACCACCGCCGACTATGTCGAGGACGTCTCCCCGGGCAGCGGGGCTCTTCCGGCCCGCGCCTGGTACGCGTCCTCGGACGCCGCGTCCCTGTCGCTGAACGGCAGCTGGCGCTTCCGGCTGTCGGCCACCGTCGACGCCGAGGACGACTCGTTCGCCGAGGAGGGCTACGACGCCCACGGCTGGGCCGAGGTCACGGTCCCCGGGCACTGGGTCCTCCAGGGCGACGGGGCGTTCGGGTCCCCGATCTACACCAACCACCTCTACCCCTTCCCGGTGGACCCGCCGCACGTCCCGACCGAGAACCCGACCGGTGACCATCTGCGCGTCTTCGACCTGCCGTCGGACTGGCCGTCGGACGGCGGGGCGGTGCTGCGGTTCGACGGCGTCGAGTCCTGCGCCCGCCTCTGGCTGAACGGCACGGAGCTCGGCGAGTTCAAGGGCTCCAGGCTGGCGCACGAGTTCGCGGTGGGGCATCTGCTGAAGCCGGGCGGCAACGTCCTGGCGGTGCGGGTGCACCAGTGGTCGGCGGGCTCCTACCTGGAGGACCAGGACCAGTGGTGGCTGCCGGGCATCTTCCGTGACGTGACGTTGCTGCACCGCCCGGCGGGCAGTGTGGGCGACTTCTTCGTGCACGCCTCGTACGACCACACCAGCGGCGAGGGCACCCTGCGCGTCGACTCCGACGTGGAGGGGCGGGTGACCGTCCCGGGTCTGGACATCGATGTCGCGACCGGCGAGCCGGTGACGGTGGCCGTCGAGCCGTGGACCGCCGAGACACCGCGGCTGTACGACGGTGTGCTGGCCACCGAGGGCGAGCGGGTGCCGCTGCGGATCGGATTCCGGACGGTCGCCCTCGAGGACGGGCTGATCAAGGTCAACGGCAAGGCCGTCCTCTTCAAGGGCGTCAACCGGCACGAGTGGCACCCCGAGAAGGGCCGTGCGCTCGACCTGGAGACCATGCGCGAGGACGTGCTGCTGATGAAGCGGCACAACCTCAACGCCGTGCGCACCTCGCACTACCCGCCGCACCCGGCCTTCCTGGACCTGTGCGACGAGTACGGCCTGTGGGTCATCGACGAGTGCGACCTGGAGACCCACGGCTTCACCGAGCAGGACTGGCGGGACAACCCGGTCGACGACGACCGCTGGACCCCGGCCCTGCTGGACCGCGCCGAGCGGATGGTCGAGCGGGACAAGAACCACCCGTCGGTGGTGTTCTGGTCGCTGGGCAACGAGGCCGGCACCGGCCGCGGGCTCACCGCGATGGCCGAGTGGATCCACGACCGCGACCCCGAGCGCCTCGTGCACTACGAGGGCGACTGGAACTGCCGCGACACGGACGTGTACTCGCGGATGTACGCCTTCCACGACGAGGTCGACAAGATCGGGCAGCGGCTCGACGGCGGTACCGGCAAGCGCCGGGAACTCCCCTTCATCCAGTGCGAGTACGGGCACGCGATGGGCAACGGCCCGGGCGGGCTCGCCGACTACCAGGAGTTGTTCGAGAAGCACGAGCGGCTCCAGGGCGGCTTCATCTGGGAGTGGATCGACCACGGCGTCAAGCACGCCGAGCTGGATTACGCCTACGGCGGTGACTTCGGCGAGGAGCTGCACGACGGCAACTTCGTCTGCGACGGGCTGGTCTTCCCGGACCGGACGCCGTCGCCGGGTCTGATCGAGTACAAGAAGGTCATCGAGCCGGTCGGCATCGAGGGCGACGGCACCGACGGCACCGTGCGGATCACCAACAAGCAGGACTTCGCCGACCTGTCCGCGCTGGCCTTCGAGTGGTCCTGCCAGGTGGACGGCGAGACCGTCGAGTCGGGCCCGCTCGCGGTGCCGGTGCTCGTGCCGGGCGAGAGCGCCGAGGTGAAGCTGCCGGAGCCACCCGCGGACGGCCGGGGCGGCGAACGCCAGTGGACGGTGCGGGCCCTGCTCGCCGACGACACGGTCTGGGGTCCGAAGGACCATGTCGTGGCCTGGGGGCAGTTCGCCGTGGGGGTACGGCCGCTGCCGTCCTTCCCCGCGAGCGACCGGCCCGTGGCGGACCCGGACCGGATCACCCTCGGCCCCGCCGAGTTCGACCCCCGTACCGGCGCCCTGCGCTCGATCGGCGGGGTCAGGGTCGGCGCGGCACCGAAGCTGGACGTGTGGCGCGCGCCGACCGACAACGACGACGGCGCGGAATGGCAGACCGACACCCGCTACGGGATGCTGTGGCGCACGCTCGGCCTGCACCGCATGCGTCACCGCCTGGTCTCGGTCGAGGCCGGCGACGACGCGCTGACGGTCCGGACCCGGGTGGCGCCCGCGGCCCGCGAGGTCGGCCTGGACACGGTGTACCGCTGGACGTCCGACGGCGAGCGGCTGCGGCTGACCGTGTCCGTGACCCCGGAGGGCGACTGGACGGTGCCGCTGCCCCGGCTCGGTGTCCGCTTCGGGCTGCCGGAGGCCGACCGGGTGGAGTGGTTCGGCGGCGGTCCGGGCGAGGCCTACCCGGACACCAGGACGGCGTCGATGGTGGGCCGCTGGCAGTCGACGGTGGACGGGCTGCAGACCCCGTACGTCCGTCCGCAGGAGAACGGCGCCCGGGCCGATGTCCGCTGGGTGGAACTCGGCGGGCTGCGGATCGAGGGCGACCCGGAGTTCTGGTTCACCGCGCGGCGCTGGACGACCGAGCAGCTCGAGGCGGCCCGGCACCGCACCGACCTCACGGCCGGCGACACGGTGTGGGTCAACCTCGACCACGGGCAGCACGGCATCGGCTCGCAGTCGTGCGGCCCGGGTCCGCTGCCGCAGTACTTCCTGAAGGCGGAGCCGGCGGAGTTCTCGTTCGTGTTCTCGACCACCGGGTAAGAAATCGTTTAATCGATTGACCAATTGATCGACATTCCGACAGTGTCGGGACGTCATCCGCGGCCGGTCGGCCCTCGAAGCCGACCGGCCGCAGCTGCGTTCACCGCACGAAAGCAGGTGGGTCGATTGAGTGTCTCCATCGAGGTCCGCGGACTGTCCCGGACCTTCCACACCACCGTCCGCCGCCCCGGATTCCTGGGCGCCGTCCGCTCGCTCGTCAACCCCGAGCGGGTGGCCAAGCACGCCGTCTCCGACATCACCTTCGACGTGGCCCCGGGCGAACTCCTCGCCCTGCTCGGCCCGAACGGCGCCGGCAAGTCCACCACCATCAAGATGCTGACCGGCATCCTCACCCCCACCTCCGGCGAGGCCCGGGTCGCGGGCGTCGTGCCGTACCGGGAGCGGGAGCGCAACGCCCGGAACGTAGGCGCGGTGTTCGGGCAGCGCACCCAGCTGTGGTGGGACCTGCCGGTGCGGGAGTCGTTCGCGATCCTGCGGGACATCTACGAGGTGCCGAAGGCCGAGCACGCCGCCCGGCTGAAGGAGTTCGACGAGCTCCTGGACCTGTCGTCCTTCTGGGACACCCGGGTCCGTCA
The DNA here is from genome assembly GCF_053643595.1 of Streptomyces sp. NPDC055506. NCBI lineage: Bacteria > Bacillati > Actinomycetota > Actinomycetes > Kitasatosporales > Streptomycetaceae > Streptomyces > Streptomyces sp. NPDC055506. The sequence goes on from NZ_JBSHKH010000036.1 coordinate 27,425, forward strand.
TCTCTCCCTGGGCCAGCGGGTGCGCAGCGACCTGGCCGCCGCCCTGCTGCACGATCCGCCGGTGGTCTTCCTCGACGAGCCGACCATCGGCATGGACGTGGTGGTCAAGGAGCAGGTGCGGGAGTTCCTGCGCCACCAGGTGGAGCAGCGCGGCCGTACGGTCCTGCTGACCACGCACGACATGACGGAGGTCGAGCGGCTCGCCGAGCGGGTGGTGCTGGTCAACCACGGCCGGCTGGTCCTGGACGGCACCCTCGACGAGATCCGCCGGAAGTTCGGCTCCACCTGGCAGGTGCGCGCCACGCTCGCCGACCCGCACGCCGAGGTCCTGCCACCGCCCGGGATCACGCTGCTGCGGCACAACGGCGCGCAGGTCGTCTTCGGCCCGGACGGCGCGGACGCGCCCACCGTCCACCAGGCGCTCAAGGCGGTGATCGAGCGGTACGAGGTGACCGACATCGCCCTGGACGAGGCGGACCTGGAAGACGTGATGCGGGCCGCGTACGTGCATGCCGGGGAGGTCTGACATGGCCGTGCTGCACGCCTGGCGCGCCGCCCGCGTCACCCCGCTGGGCGAGTTGAACGCCCCGCCCCGGATGACGGCCGTCGCGCTGCGGCTGGCCGTGCAGGTGGTCCTGGTCTGGTCGCTGTGGCGCGGCCTGTACGCGGATTCCGGCACGACTGCCGGCCTGACTCGCGACCAGGCGGTCACCTACGCCGTACTGGCCGTACTGGCCTCCCGGCTGCGGGAGCTGGACCAGTACGCGGGCCGGGACACGGTCCTCCAGCACATGCACTTCGGCACGATCGTCTACTGGTACCTGCGCCCGCTGCCGCCGCAGCGCTACTACGCCCTGCGGGCCGCGGGCGAGCAGCTGTACGGGCTCGCGTGGGCGCTGACCGGGTATGTGATCTGCCTGGCCGCCGGGCTCGTCGACCCGCCCCGCTCGGCCGCGGTGGCCGGGGTGTTCGCGCTCAGCATGCTGCTGGGCCAGTGGGTCCTGTACTACGTGATGCTCATGCTCGACCAGTTGTGCTTCTGGACGGTCCGCAACACCGCCGCGATGCTCATCCTGCTGTTCGCGCAGAACCTGCTGTCCGGCGTGTACGCGCCGCTGTGGTTCTTCCCGGACTGGTTCGTGACGATGAGCGCCTTCCTGCCCTTCCAGGCCACGCTGAGCGTGCCGCTGTCGCTGTACGTGGGCCGGATCCCCCTGTCGGACGCGGCCTTCCAGCTCTGCGTCCAGGCCGGGTGGGTCGTGGTGCTGGCGTTGTTCACCCGGCTGCTGTGGCGGCGGGCCGCCCGGCGCGTGATCTCGCAGGGAGGCTGAGATGTCGCTGAAAGCTCTGCGGATAGTGTGGCGCGTGACGGCGCTCAACTTCCGCGCGCAGATGGAGTACCGGACCGAGTTCCTGCTGATGATCGCGATCGGGGCGATCTGGCAGGTGTCGGTGATCGTGTTCGCCACGGTGCTGTTGTCCCGGTTCGCCGGGATGGGCGGCTGGGACAGCTCGGACGTGCTGCTGATCCCGGCGACGCGCATGCTGGCGCACGGTCTGTTCGTGCTGTTCCTGGGGCGGATGCACTGGGCCGGCCGGCAGGTCCAGGAAGGCCGGATCGACATCTATTTGATGCGCCCGATGCCGGTGCACCGGCAGATCCAGCTGGCCTTCTTCCCCACCAACGCCATCGGGGACCTGACGGTCGCGGCGGGCCTGATGGTGGGCGCGCTGTCCCGCAGCGACCTGGACTGGACGGCGGGCCGGATCACGTATCTGATCGCGGCCGTGCTGGGCGGCATGCTCCTGGAGGCGGCCCTGTTCACGGTCGTGGCGAGCGCGTCCCTGCGCTTCCCGGCCGCCGACATGTGGGGCCGCTGGCTCGAGGAACTCCTCGGCACGTTCGGCAGCTATCCGCTGAACGTGCTGCCCAAGGCCGTGGGAGGACTCCTGACCTACGGCCTCCCGCTCGCGTTCGTCGCCTACTTCCCGGCGGCGGTGCTGACCGGGCACGGCCATACGACCGGTGTGCCGTACTGGCTGGCGGCGGCCTCACCGCTGCTCGGGCTGCTGGCGTATCTGGGGGCGCGGCTGCTGTGGCGGTGGAGTCTGCGGCACTACAGCGGCATCAACGGCTGACGGTCCGGCCCGCGCCGTGGACCGGGGTGAACAGGGCGGCCACGGCGAGCAGGACGCAGGTCGCTCCGGCGGCCAGCGCGACCGGCGTCGTGCCCTGTTCCTCCGCCGCCCAGGTCAGCACGGCGGCGCCGATCGGTGCCGCCGCGTAGTGCAGGGTCCAGAACGCGGAGGTGACCCGGCCCAGGAGGTGTTCCGGGGTCACCTCCTGGCGGAACGACATCGAGCAGGTGCCTCCCATGGCGGCGCAGGCGAGGAAGGCGGCGCACAGGGCCGCGACGGCCGGCACGTCACGGGCCCAGCCGAGACCGGCGAAGGCGAGCCCGCAGCCCGCGACCGAGCCGACCCAGGTCGGCCCGAAGCCGAGGCGGCGGCGGATCCCGGCCACGAGCAGGGCGCCCGCGATGGTGCCGAGCGCGCCGGCCGCCATGACGGTGCCGACCGTGCCGTCGTCCTGGCCGAGATCGTGCTTGAGGTGGTAGATGACCAGGTCGTGGATGCCGAGGGTGAGGAAGCTGAAGACGAACAGCAGAACGGTGAGCGAGCGCAGCACGGGGTGGCCGTAGAGGAAGGCGATGCCGGTGCGCAGGTCCTGCCACAGGCCGGTGCGCGTGCCCGGCCGGTCGTCCGGGGCGCGCTTGCGGAACCGTACGCAGAACAGGAGGGCCGCCGACACCCCGAAGCTGGCCGCGTCCACGCCGACGGCCGCGGCCGGCCCGGACCAAGCGGCCACCAGTCCCGCGCACAGCGGCCCGAGAACGCCCGCGGCGGCGGCCGTGGCGTTCAACCGGCCGTTGGCCTCGGTGAGTTGACCGGTGCCCACCAGGCCGCGCACGACGGTGACGTAGCCGACCGCGAACAGCATGCCGACGGCCTCGCACAGCGGCAGCACCACGTACAGCAGCCAGATCTGCGGGCCGAACAGCCACACCAGCGGGATCACGCCGTACAGCCCCATGCGCACCAGGTCGCAGCCGATCAGCAGCCGGCGCCGGTCCACCCGGCCCACCACCGCCCCGGCGAACACCGCGGCCGCGACGGACGCCGCCCCGCCCACCGCGGTGAGGAGCCCCATCCGCGCGACCGAACCCGTGGCCTCCAGGACCAGCAGCGGCAGGGCGATCAGGGCGAAGGAGTCGCCGAGGACGGAGAGCGTCTGCGCGGTCCAGAAGATCCCGAAGTCCCGCTGCCGCCACAGCGGGCGGGGGCCGCGTAAGCCGTCGTCGCCGGCGTCCCGGGGCGTGCCGCTGCCGGGCTCGTCCTCGCGCCGCGCCGCCTCGGATGTCATGCACACTCCCCCGTCGCCGATGCACGGCAACCTTACGGCCGAGCGCGGCGACTGAGGGTGTCGCACGCCCTCCGCCCGCTCACGCTCGCCGCCGCAGGCGTAGGGCGAAAACCAATACCGGCGGGCGGTGCGGGCGGGCTATCGTCCGCACCGTGAGCTGATCTCTTCCGCGGTGTCCCGGGACACCGCAGACGCGCAACGCACTGCTTTGTCGTGCCCGTCCCACTGGGAGAGATCACCATGCAAATCATCCTGGGCAACACCCCTGACGACACACTCGCCGCCTTCACCGCCCGGGCGGCCGAGGACCCCGGAGTCGCGGGTCTGGTCCTCAGCGGCTCACGGGTCCACGAGGGCATGCCGACCGTCCACTCGGACTACGACCTGCACGTGATCCTCCGGGACCGGCAGGCCTCCGCACTCGCCGAGCTGGACTGGTTCCGTTCCGCCCACCTCGACCTCGTCGTCATCCCGCTGGCGGAGTTCCGGACCCGCGGCATGCCCGGCCGGCCCGACCACTTCGCGCGCTACTCCTATGTCCACGCGGAGGTACTGCTCGACCGGCTCGACGGGGACATCGCCCGGATCCTCGACGAGAAGCGGCGGCTGGGTGCCGAAGAGGCCCGGGCCGCCGTCGACGGCTGGCTCGACGCCTACGTCAACCAGACCTACCGCTCCTTGAAGAGCTACCGCGACGGCAACCCGGCCATGGGTCACCTGGACGCCGCCGAGTCCGTGCCGTACGCCCTGGAGGTGCTCTTCGCGCTGCACCGCCGTGTCCGGCCCTACAACAAGTACCTGCGGTGGGAGCTGGAGCGGAGCCCGCTGGGCGAGCGGCGGTGGGAGGCGGACCGGCTGCTGCCCGTCGTACGCCGCCTGCTCGCCGACGGTGACCCGCCCACGCAGCGCGCGCTCTTCACCGGGATCGAGGAGGCGGCGCGCAGGGCCGGGCACGACAAGGTCCTCGACGCCTGGGGCACGGACCTGGACCTGCTGCGTCCCTCCTGAGGCGGGTTTGCCTTCAACTGTTTCCCCTACTCCCCTTGCGCCACACGGGTGTTGCCCCCGAACCTGAGCACCGTTCACCTTCCTCCCCGCTGCCTCCCGACCGGAGACACCCCCCATGAAGAGACTGATCGGCACCCTCATGGCCGCCGCCCTGGCGGTCACGGGCCTGGCCGCCACCGCCGCGACACCCGCCGTCGCCGCGGACTCCGGCTCCTTCAACGTCCTCACCTACAACGTCGCGGGCCTTCCCGAGGGTCTGAGCTCCGGCAACCCGGAGAAGAACACCCCACTGATCTCCCCCCGCCTCGGGGCGTACGACATCGTCAATGTGCAGGAGGACTTCAACTACCACGCGGCCCTGTACGCGGGCGACAACCACGCCCACCGCACCGCGACCAGCGGCGGTGTCCCCTTCGGCGACGGCCTCAACACCCTCTCGGACCATCCCTTCGAGGACTTCCAGCGGGTGAAGTGGAACAAGTGCACCGGCACCAACTGCCTGACCCCCAAGGGCTTCTCGCTGGCCCGGGTCCGGCTCGCCGAGGGCGTCTTCGTGGACCTCTACAACGTGCACACGAACGCGGACGACTCCGCCGACGCGCTCGCCGCCCGCCGGGCCAACATCGAGCAGCTCTCCGACTTCATCCAGGCGAACTCGGCGGGCAACGCGGTGATCGTCATGGGCGACACGAACACGCGGTACACGCGCTCCGGCGACAACATCCGCACGCTGCTGAGCGAGAACGGCCTGACCGACGCGTGGGTCCAGCGGGTGAAGGGCGGGACGCCCCCGGCCCAGGGCAGCGACGCGCTCGTCTGTCCCACGACGGCGCCCACGAACGACTGCGAGGTCGTGGACAAGGTCCTCTACCGCGGCAGCAAGCTGCTCAGCCTGAACGCGACCCGCTACAGCAACGACTGGGCGTCCTTCCTCGACCCGGCCGGCGCCAACCTCTCCGACCACTTCCCCCACACGGTCGACTTCTCCTACACGCTCGACTCCTCCCTGCGCGCCAGCGACTTCTTCGGCGGCCCGCACGGCACGGCCTTCAACGACGCGGACGACCTGCCCGCGACCCCGGCTCCCCGCACGCTGACCCTGCGCGGCAGCGCCCGCCTGGACGCGGTGTCCCTGGCCCACGACGGCGGTACGACGCTCACCCACGGCGGCACGGGCGGCACGGCGACGTCGCTGACGCTGGCGGCCGGTGAGCACCTGACCTCGGTGAGGCTCACGCAGGGACAGAAGGACGGCCGTACCCGCCTGTTCTCGGCGGCGTTCACGACCGACAAGGGCCGCACCCTGTCCGCCGGTACCGCCACGTCCGACGCGAAGACCTTCACGGCCCCCGCCGGCCGGCAAATCGTGGGCTTCACGGGCCGCGCGGGAGACGAGGTCGACAAGCTGGGAGTGGTGTACGCGCCGATCCGCTGAGTCAGCGTCGCGGCGGGCTCAGGGCCGTCAAGTCGGCGGGCAGCAGCTCCGGGTGGTAGGTCGCCAGGGCCGCGCCGCCGAGCCACCAGCCGCGGTGGACCAGGGCCCGGCACAGGCCGGGGTCGAGGCGGTCGAAGACGGTCGGGACGAGGGCCAGGTGCCGGCCGTCGAAGGCGGGCTGTTCGGCGAAGGCCGCGCGCCAGCGGCGCAGGGCGTCCGGGCCCTCGGCCGGGAAGTCGGTGGAGAGCTGGACGAGGACTCCCCGGCGGGCACCGCGCGGCAGTTCGCCGTCCGGGCCCGCCGCCCTCGCCCCCTCGAAGCGGTCGACGACGGCCCGGGTCCGCAGCGTGGTGCTCTGCCGGTACAGCAGGGAGTTCGCCCGGGCCAGGTCGCGGACGACGGGGAAGCGCCCGTACACACCGGGCCGCAGCAGTCCTCCGGCGTTGAGGACGCACAGGAAGGTGTGGCGGTAGCGGTCCCCGTCGATGGCCTCCAGGCCGGTGTTGTCGTACGTACCGCCGTCGAGCAGCGCGGGCGGGTGGGTGGCGCACGGGAAGGGGTTCCGGTCGAGGACGACGGGCGGGAAGGCGCCGGGCACCGCCGCGGAGGCCGACACGGCCCGGCTCAGCCGCAGCCGTGTGCCGGCCGTGGGAGCCAGGCCGATGGTGTAGTCGCCGTACACATCGCGTTCGAAGGTGAAGCGGGCACCGGTGGTCAGGTTGGCCGCGTTGACGATCCAGCGCACCTGCGGGTCAAGCCGCTCCAGTTCGGCCTTCTCGAAGAACCACTCGTCCAGACGCCTGGCCAGCAGGTCCGTGCGGGTCGTGGGCCCGATGGTCCGCCACAGGCCGCGCAGGAGGGCCCGCTTGAGGGAGCGCGAGGAGATGCGGTCGACGACCGGTGCGATGACGAGTTCGTCCACGGCACGCGCGGTGAAGCCCTCCTGCCGCAGCGCGGGCCACGCCGTGGCCAGGCAGCCGTTGGCGATCGAGCCCCCGGAAACGGAGGAGGAGTAGCGCAGCCGGGACAGCAGCCCGGTGTCGGCCAGCAGCCGGACGAAGCCGAGTGCGGAGAGGGTGGCGCGGAATCCCCCGCCGGACATCGCGAGCGCGACCGGGTGGGCCGTGGGGGCCGGTTCGGCTGGGCGGAGGGTGTCACCGCAGGGACGGGCCACGAGGCCCGTGCCGACGGCGGGCGAGTCGACGAGCCATCCAGGAGGGGCGGCCGCCGTGGTCTCGGCCGGGGGCGCGGGCGGGGCTGGGGCATGCCGGGCGGAGGTCATGGCCGGTCTCCGATCGTGACGACGAGCGCTTGCTCGGCCGGCTCCCGGACGTCCACGCCGAAGGCGCGGCCCTCGCCGAGCCGGGTCAGTTCCTCCTCGGCGAACGGGATGTGGTTGGTCAGGTGGATGACGTACTCGTCGTCCGGTGCCCGGGACTCGACGAGCCAGCGCAGGGTGTCCTCGTTCGGATGGTGGTGGCGGACGCCGTCGGCGGAGACGACGTAGTGGTCGGCCCGCACCTGCTCGAAGAAGCCGGCTTCCACGTTGCGGTCGCTGCCGTGGTGCGGCAGCTTCAGCAGATCGACGTGGAGCGGTTCCGAGTCGTCGAGCAGGCCCAGTTCACGCAGCCCGGTCAGGATGTGGTCCCCGCGGGCGTCGCCGGTGAGCAGCGCGGTGCGGCCGTCGTGGCGCAGCAGCAGGACGATGCTGGAGAGGTTCGGCACCGACGAGTCGGCGTACGCCGCCGTGATGACGTCGGGGTCGCCGCGCTGTTTCGCCTTGCGCCAGCGTTCCTCCAGCTCCTCGAGCGCCGCTTCGTCGGGCGCGACGACCGTGACGTCCAGGTCGTCGAGGGTGGCCTCGGCGCCCTCGGTGAGCGGCCCGCCGAACGGGGCGTTGCCGTCCAGGTGCAGCGCGCCGGCCGCGTTGCGGATGTCGCGGCCCTGCTGGTAGCTGGCGGCGACCGCCGCGTCGGTGGCGGCGCGTTCGAGGAGCGGCTTGACGGACGCGCTCAGCCCGGGGGCGCGCTTGTCGACGAGTTCCTCCACGGAGTTGAACCACAGGGCGTCCACCGCGTAGGGCAGTGCGTCCCCGTCCTGCTGGGCCTGCCTCATGTCGCGGAAGAGCCGTACGAGTCCGCCGGCGTGGTCGTCGTCGACGTGGGAGAGGCACACGACGTCGAGGTGCGGCGGGGCGTCGCCGCCGGGCGTGCCGAGCTGCTGGAGCCGGCCGCGGAGCGTGGCCCGGTAGACACCGACGGGACCGCCGTCGACGAGCATGACCCGTTCGTCGGGTGCGCCCCAGCGGACGAGGAAGCAGTCGCCGTGCTTGGCGTCGAGGAAATCGAAGGTATACATGTCAACCTGCCTGGCTGGTGGTTCGGCCCGTCAGACGGACTGCACGGCACGCAGCACGTCGACGAGCCCATGGCCCTGGAAGTGGCGTTCGCGGGCGAGGTCGGTCGCGGTGGCGCAGAGGATCTCCTTCACGCGTTCCGGGCGGCCGAGCAGCTCCCGGTGGCGGGCGAGCAGCATGGCGGCGGCTCCACTGACATGGGCCGCCGCCTGGCTGGTCCCGTGCATGGCGGAGATGCCCTCGCCGGGGATGGGTCCGTCGATGTCCTCCCCCGGCGCCACCAGGTCGGGCTTGAGCCGCCCGTCGCCGGTGGGACCCCGGCTGGAGAAGTAGCTGACGCCGTGGCGGTGCGGGTTGCTGCGGTGGGTGGAGCCGACGGTGATGACGGAGTCCGCGTTGCCGGGGTCGGAGATGCTGATGTCCCGGTAGTCGGCACCCAGGGTGTGCGCGGTGCCGCCGGTGAACCCCGCGTTGCCGGCCGCGGTGACGACCACGACACCCGACCGGGTCAGGCGGTCGCACTCGACGCACACGGGTGTCCATCCGGTGGAGTGGCTGGCGACGTCGTGCGGGACGGACAGGCTGATGTTGACCCCGGCGACGATGAACCGCCCGGCCTGCTCGTTGATGTGACGGATCGCCTGGAGCGCGGTGACGATGGAGAACTCGTCGCCGCCGCCCTCGTCGTCGAGGACCCGGAAGTCGTAGAGCCGGATGCGCGGGCAGATGCCGCGGAAGTCCAGCTCCGGCCACCAGCCGCCGATGATGCCGGCGATATGGGTGCCGTGCTGGTCGCCGGGCGGGGGCCGGGCGGGCTGCTGTCCCGGGGCCGGAGTGGTCTCGACGGACGGCAGGGCGGCCGCCCAGTTGACGAGGCCGCCCACGAGGACGTCGGCGGTGAGCTTTTCCCGTACACCGGTGAAGTCGAAGGAGCGGGCGATGCGCGTCTCCAGTGGCTGCGGCGTCGGGCCGGTGGTGTCCCAGTCGTGGAAGGCGGGGTGCCGCGCGTCGATGCCGCTGTCGACCACCGCCCATCCGATGGTGGCGGTGTCGACCGAGAAGACCTGCTCCGCCGCGTCGGCCTTGATCGTCCGGCGGGACCGTACGACCGCGCGGGTCGCCGGCCGGTTCGTCGTCACGGAGACGATCGGGTACTTCTGCCTGCGGTCGGCCACGCGCCCGACGGGGGTGTGCGGCCCGCGCACCGGGGTGGTGTCCACGACGACGTCGTTCAGCATGTCGACGAGTACGGCGGTCACCTCCTGTTCGCGGGTGTCGCTCCGGGCGAGGTCCGGCCGCGCGTTCTCCACGACGCGGTGCAGCAGCCGCAGGAACCAGGTGAGATGGCGGCCGCGCTCCTGCCGACGCTCCATGCTGTCGTGGATCTCGCTGGTGGCCGGGGTCCTGACGTGTCCGGCGAGGGCCGCCTCGATGCCGTCCGCACCACCGGCACCGGCGAGTTCGTGGGCGACCCGCACCGCGCCGGCGAGACTGGTCAGCGGCAGCAGGTCGCTGACGAGTTCCTTCAGGGTCAGCCGCGCCGCCACGAAGCTCCCGGCGGCGATCGGACGGCACTTCTCCATCAGCCCGCGACTCTGGAACCGTTCAAGTACGCGCTCGACGCCGTACTCCTCGCGGATCGCGAGGATCAGGTCCTGGCGTCCCTCCGAGGACGGCCGCGGCGGCTGGGCGAACGCCAGCCACACGTCGAACTGGACGGGGCAGTAGGTGGCCCAGAGGACAGGTACGGGTCCCTCCCCATAGAACACCGCTGCGAGATCGGCTCGGTCCATGTGGATTCCCGGTGCGTAGCCTGTTCTCATTTTCCGCCCTGGTCATGGGCACTGCAACCGCGGGCCCGCAGGCTACGATCACCGTGCGTCCGTGGGCCCTTCACACCGACGCGGCATCACCGTCGTGGCCTTCTTCGAGAGGTAACGCCCAGAACCCCCATGCCCAGAGCCGGCCTCACCCCCGACCGCCTCGTCGCGGCCGCAGCCGACCTCGCCGACGAGGCCGGCTTCGAGCGTGTCACCCTGTCCGCGCTGGCGCGCCGCTTCGGCGTGAAGGACGCCAGCCTGTACACCCACGTCCGGAACCTCAAGGACCTCCGTACCCGCCTGGCGCTCCTCGCGGGCGGCGAGATGATCGACCGGATCGCGGCGGCGGTCGAGGGGCGGGAAGCGGGCCGGGACACCCTCGCCGCCTTCGCCGGTGCCTACCGGGCCTACGCCCTCGAGCACCCCGGCCGGTACGCGGCGACCCAGATCCCGGTCGACCAGGACCTCCTCGCCGACTCCCCCGCGATGCGCCGCACGGCCGACGTCACCTACGGCATGCTCCGCGCCTACGGCCTGGAGGAACCCGACCTCACCGACGCCGTGCGCCTGCTGCGCAGCACCTTCCACGGCTACTGCGCCCTGGAGTCCAACGGCGCCTTCGGCGCGCCCCGGGACGTACAGGCGTCCTGGGACCGGGCCATCGACGCCCTGCACGCGCTGCTCCGGAACTGGCCCCGCGAGGAGAGGAACCCCGATGATTGACACCGCCGACTCGATAGCCGAGATCTACTCGCTCGGCGTCGGCCCCTGGGCGATGACGCCCGTCACCCGGGGCGCCCTCGGCCAGATCTGGAAGCTCACCGGGAACGGCCGGTCCTGGGCCGTGAAGGAGCTCCTCTTCGGCTGCGACGAAGCCCAGGTACGACTCGAGGCCGCCTTACGGGACTCCGCGGAACGCCTCGGCATCGCCTCGCCCCGGCTCCACCCCGACCGGCACGGCGCGTACGTCACCCGCCTCGACACCCCGGGCGGCACCTCCTGGGTGAAGCTGTACGACTGGGTCGACGGCACTCGGGCGGACGCCTCCGACCCGGACGTGCTGGACTGGTTCGGCCGGACCATGGCGCTGCTGCACCAGGCCGGGGAGGGTGCCGTCGGCACCCCGGGCGACTGGTACGAGCGGTGCCCCGACGACGCCGAGTGGGAGGACGTGCTCAAGAAGGTGCGGGACGCCGGCCTGCCCTGGTCGGACGAGCTCGGCGGCTTCGTCGCCACGTCCGCGCCCCCGCTGGCCCACTGGGTCACCCCGTCGGAACCGCGCGGCCTCGTGACCTCGCACCTCGACCTCCAGCCCCAGAACGTCCTGGTCGGCCCGGACGGGCCGGTCCTCCTCGACTGGGACAACGCCGGGCCGGTCTCGGCGGAACGGGAGTTCGCCCGGGCCCTCTACGTCTGGTCGGGCGGCAATGACGTGAACATCGAATCCGCCCGGCGGCTGGCGCGGGCCTACCGCGACGCAGGAGGCCCGGCCGTCATCACGGGCCCGGAGTCGTTCTCCATGCTCTTCGCCACGGCCCTCAACTACGTCCATGTGCAGACCGATACGGCCGTCGATCCCGAAGTGACCGCTGCACAGCGCGAGTTCGCGGCCGACCAAGCCCTCACCTACCTGCGCGACATGCCGGACCTGGCCGCCGTCGCCCTGCTGGTCGCCGCGCTCGACGGCTAGAGCGTGCCTCTTTGATCGGTTGGTCAGTTGACCGGATGTGCCTACCGGTCAGACGAGCCGGCCGGCGGCCGTCACCAAGGCGGTGAGTACGCGGCGGGTCTTGTTCTCAGGGTGCTCGGAGAGGGGCACCCCGCGTTCCCGTACCGCCTCCTGGAGTTTCCGCTGCTTGCGCTCGGCCCGTGCCGTGAACGTCTTCCGGTCGTCCTCGTCCTTGGGTTTCACCCGGATCGAGACCTCCAGGAACTCCAGGCCGGTCACCGACCACACCTCCAGATCGGCCTTCAGGTCGTCGAGCGGGACGTCCTCGATCTTCGTCGACAGGACCGGCCCCAGCGCGACCAACTCGTCGAGCGGGACGGAGGGCGCACAGGCATGCAGGAACTGCTCCTGCACCGCGTCCATCGCAGCAGCGGCATCGGCTCCCTGCTCCACCGCGTTGCCCAGCGTCCCAGGCGGGCACTCGCGTACCAGAGAGGCCGCCAGCACTCTGCCGTTCTTCGACCAGTCCTCCTCGATCCGGTAGGTGAAGGGTCCCGCTTCGAAAGCGTCGGAAAACCGGCCGACCAGCTGCTTCTGGTCGCACGGACGCAGCTTGACCGTCAAATCCTCCGATGCGCCGCCCAGTCTGAAGCGTACGATCACGCCGTTGTCCAACAACGGGATCCGCCCCTCGGCGGCCCCTTGCCGGTCTTCGGCGAACCAGATCCGGCGCGATGTCAGCGCACCCCGCGAACTCCCGAGAGCCGACAGCGCACCGGGCACATCGCCCTCAACGTTGACCTTGATCTCGGCCGGAAGCAGGCCCATGACATCCCTCCTGCACGGTTCCAGAGGGGCGCAATCCTCGCGCGCTGTCCGCCTCGGGCCGTGACGCCGGGTTTCAGTGTGAGTGCGCAGTGACCTGGTCGCCCTCCCGCAGTCTGTCGTCCGGACCGTCGGGCCTTGCGGCGATCGTGAGAGCCGGCCCTCTCCGCAGCACTTCGTCGGTGAGCTCGGCACGCGAGGCACCGGGGGCCTGCATCGCAACGACGTGGTCGAAGTCCGGGGGCATGGTGACGAGGTGCGCGAGGAATCGCTCGTCACCCTTGCCGAAGGCCAGGTAGGTCAGGTCCGTCGGGCGGACGGCGTGGTGGTCGAACCGCCGGAAGTGAACGACGTGCCGCACGTCGACCGTCACCGGGTCCAGGAGCTTCGTTCCGCCGCGTTCGAAGTGGCCGCGGAACAGGGTGCCGGTGAACGACGTGCGTGCGGGTGGCCCGTCTTTGCCGACGAGCTCGGTCAGGACGAAGCGTTCGGGTCTCAGCGTGTATACGGCTGCCCCGGTCGTCCGGGCAGGTGAGAGAGGTACGCCGTCTCCTCCCCGACCACCAGCATTCCGTGGGTGGCTTTTGGATCAGCGGCCGCCATGTTACTCACCTCCGTTCGAAGCCCCCGCCTTCGGTTGAGGCAACCGGGCTTCTCAAGAACTGTCTTCAATTTTTTCACATCGCCCGAGAAGCCGCACAAAGCATCACAGAGAGCGGGAGCAGCTCCGTGTAGACCATCGGGGCGGAATCGCACCGCCGGCAGAGCCAGCCGGACGTGAAGGAAACGCTCCGTAGGGTAACCAGGCCTCCGGACACAAGAGGAGAAGGCATGGCGATCTGCATTCATCACATTACGCTGCGCCCTGAGGCGGACGAGAACGCGTTCGCTCGATTCGCCACCGAAGAACTTCTTCCTGCTGCGCGGACGTTCACGAACCGTAGGGCGGGGTTGCATGACGATCGCCATGTGATCGTCAAGGACCACACCGAAGAGCGAACCTACTTGTGGATCATCGAGTGGACCCTTCAAGGAGGCGAGAGCTCTGATTCCTTCACCGTGGCCGTCGGGCCACGACTGAAATCGAAGCTCGATGCCTTCGCTGTGCATACCTTCAAGCTCTACGCCGTCTTGGCGCGGTCCAGCCATGAATCCATCGTGACACCGACCCTCGATGTCCCCGATGAGCTCACCGATCCCGAAGGCTGGCTCGGCGAAGACAACTGGAACGTCGTGTGAGCATTCCGCCGACTGACGGCCGGTCTGGAAACGGGTGGGGGTGCGAATTGGCCGGTGGGAAAGATTGCTGAAAAGCGATGACGGTGAGGTCCGCGAGGCCGCGCTGAACACACGTCTCCGTCAACCGGGCATTCGACATGCTCGGCAAGACGCGGGATTTCTTCCAGCGGGTGTTCGCTCGGAACTCGATCGACGGTCACGGGATGCGCCTGGCCGGATACGTCCACTACGGCTACGAGTTCGCCAAAGCCTGCTGGAACGGGCGCCAGATGGTGTTCGGTGACGGGGACGGTCGTGTCCTCTCCGACCTCACGGGCTCGATCTCCGTGATGGCCCATGAACCGGGGCATGGGGTGACCGAGTACACCGCGGGGCTCGAGTATCACAACCAGTCCGGAGCCCTGAACGAGTCCATGCCGGACGTGTTCGGGGCGATGGTCGAGCAGTGGACGCTGAATCAGGAGTTCGCGGACACCGATGGCCGTGCTGGGGGCGTGGCAGGAGGTCGGCATCTCGATCACCGGGGTCTCGGCCGGGCTCGCAAGGGCGCGCCATCGCACAGCCGGCCAGAACGGGGAAGCGACCGCGGCAGTCAGAGCGCTGACGGCCCAGGTACAGGAACTGAGGCGGGACGTGGCCGCGCTCAAGGGACGTGTGAGCGCCGGCGGTTGACGTCGAGGTGTCCGGCGGCCGACGCCGGGTTCCTCTGCGTGAACAGCGAAGGCGGCAGATGGCTGAGAGGTGCCATGAGGGTCACTTTGGCGACGCACGGCGGGCTGGCGGCTCCGGTACTCGCCGGCCTCCCGCCGAACGTGGTGGACACCCACGCCCTGCCCGAGAGTGCCGCGGCCGAGTTGTCCCGGCTGGTGGCCGCGGCCGTTCCGGCGAGTGCGGCGGCTGCGGGAGACTCGGAGCCCCGCAGGCGCGCACCGGATGCCATGAGCTACTCCATCACGGTCGAGGAGGGCGAACACTCGTCCGTTCTCGTCCAGTCGGACACGGACATGCCCCCGGAGTTCGCGGCGCTGCTGCGGTGGCTCAAGGAGCATGTCGCGCGGGAGTGAGAGAAGAGTCGAGCCACGCCTCCGGACAGCCTCGCGTTGTCGTCAGCGGTGCACCAGGGCGTCGGGCGTGATGCCCTCGTAGCCCCGCAGCGCGCCCGGTTCCGGCTGGTTCTCGTACCCGGCGATGCGCGCGACGGAGTCGATGCGGTTGACGGCCCCTCGCAGGTGCGCGGCCCCGCCCAGGGCCACGTACATTCCGACCTCGGGGTGGAGAAGGGTGGCGGCCACGTCGTTGTCCGTGCGGGACTGGGGGTAGTTCACCCATATGTCAGCGGTCGCTCTCGCCCCGACAGGAACCGCGCCTTGGGCCCACAGGAGTTCGACCTCGACGAGGTGACGACCCGGTGCGGAGAAGGCGAATCCGTCCGAGTCCCAGTACACCCTGGCCTCGGCTCCCCGGTCGCTGTTCGCCTCCAGGGGCTTCAGCGCCACGTGGTCCGTACGGATCACCATCGACCGCAGTGTCTTCTGCCGCCCCTGGGGGTCGGTGATCCTGATGAACGCGTGCTGTGCCTCGATACCGAGGTCGGAGGGCACGGGGATGGGTAGGGGCGTCCGGTTGGACAGCGTCCACGAGAGGCGCAGCGGTTCGCCCAGGTCGATCTTGTCGTGCTCCACCTCCAGCTTCAGGTGGAGTTCGTCGGGGCTGAAGAAGAGCCGGTCCGGGGAAGGGACGCTCGTGCTGTGCCCTGAGCCGAAGGTCAGCCCACCGGGGCGTACGGCCACGTCCGGCCAGTGGATCAGGTGGTGCCGGACGTGTTCGTTGAACGCCAGGACGATGTCCGTGGGAAAGACTCCGGGAGGGCCGCCCAGCACGTTCGCGACACTGGGCGTCGTCGTCATGATGGAGTTGTCGGCACCGCCCTCCTGCTCCTGGTGAACCTGGTTGAAGCCATGCCCCAGTTCATGGCAGGCGCTCCGCAGGAACGCCCGCGACACGTCACGCTGCCGCTGGTCCGCCGCGGAACCGAAGAAGGGGGACTCGGTCGAGGGGTAGCCGTCGTCGCAGAAGCTGGCCACGCCCTCTCTCGGCACATCGACCGTGTCGTACATGACGCCACGGCCGCAGCCGATTCGCGCGGGTACGACGACGAGGTGCAACCGCCATTCCCTGTCGAGGTCGGTCGTCGGCTTGCGCACCGCCCGCATGAGCTGGTGCAGGTCGGCATGGCTCCAGCAGGTCGTACTGGTGACGCCTTCGGGCACGGGAATTTCGATCTGGTCGTACTCGACCGTCACGTCCCAGTTGGCGGAGGCGAACACGGTGCGGATGTCCTCCGTTCCGGTGCCGGACGCGTCGGGCGTCGGCTGGGGCGCGACCGCACCGGTCAGGGTGTCCACCTCCACCGTGGCACGCCGGAAGTGGGGAGAGAGCCACCGCAGGGTGACGGTCGCCCGGGGCGTCCCCGCCTCCATCAGACTCCCCTCGAACGTGGGCCCGCCGAGGATCGGAGGGGTGGGCACGGGGTGCAGCACGATCGTGAACGTACGGCTGGGGCCGGCCGGGAACGTGCCGTTGAACGAGCCCGGCGAGGGCTGGGTGTAGAAGTACTCCTCGACGGTGAGTGTCATCAGGTGAGGTCCGGGCGGGAGCGGCGGACTCTGCCGGATCCCGGTCACCTTCAGGTAGGAGTAGTACTTGTTCCTCGGGTGGACGGGTATCTCGGGGCGCCCCAGTGCCGTGGGGTCGAGGCCGGCGAGGACCGCCGGTGAGCGGCCCGCCTCGGCCGCTCCCGCGTGCCCGTTGGCCTGCAGCGCAGGTGGGAGGTTGAGAAAGCGGTAGAGGTCCCCGCTCGCAGTGGTGCTGCTGCCTCTCCGCTCCACCCGCAGGGTTCCCGAATACGACACCAGCGCGGGCGTGGGGCGGATGGTCAGCTGGTAGCAGCCCTGCTTCAGGCCGAGGCCGGGGGCCGCAAACGGAGGGAAGGGAGTAGCCTCGGGATCGTTGTCACGGCCGTGGATCTCGGCGGTGGGCCGTTCCCGTACCGGCGTCCCTTCCCCTGAGCCCGGGTTCTCGCCCGTCTCGACGGGCTCCGCCAAGGGCAGCGCGCCCGTACCGGCGGCGACGGGCGGCGGTGCGAACTCCATGCCGGACGGACGCGGGTGGTCCGAGGCGATCCTGTCGTACATGCTTGCTCCCTCGACTACGTCTTCGATCACGCATCTCTGTCGGTCAGCCGTCCGTCATCGTCCGGACAACCGTTGGCCGCAGCGCCTCGTACCGTTCTGGGAGTCCAGCCAGCAGCCAGCGTTCCAGCGTCCTCGCGGAGTCGGCGAGGACGCTGCCACCGGTGGCGACCAGACCACCGAAGATCCGGTAGGTCCGGTCGCCGTCCATGACCACGAAGCCTCGGTAGCCCAGGCCGGGCTGCGTGGCCGCGGGGGCCGCCGCCGGTCCGAGGCCGGCCATCAGCCGGTGGAAGGTCGTCCTGGCCTCGTCGTCCAGCCGCCAGCGCGGGTTGGGGCGGCCGCTGAACACGTCCAGCTCGACGATCACATCGGTCTCCGTGGCTCCGAGATCCCGTACGCGGGCAGCTCAGTTGATGACCACGGACTTGCCTGCGTAGAAGTAGCCGCAGAAGTCGGTGTAGCCGCCGCGGTCGCAGGTCTCGGGGTTGGTGATGAGCGCGCCGCGGTTGTCGTAGTTGCGGGCTTCGGTGCTTCCGGGCTTGTGCCCCCAGAAGTCACCCTTCTGCTCCCGGTACCAGTGGTAGTCCCAGCCGGGCCAGACAGCCAGTGCCATCAGCCGGCGCGGTTTCTCCGAGTCCGGCAGACAGTGGTACCGGTGCACCAGCCCGTCGGCGAGGGCGGCCTTGGTGACGCTGGCGCAGGCCATGTTGCTGGTCTGGGCTCCGTGTGCCCGGCCGGGCTGGGCGAAGGTGTCGGTGCGGTGGTTGCGGGCGTAGTTGTAGCAGTTGTTGCGGGGCCGCACCTCCGGTCGGTTCCAGAAGTCCGGGTTGAACTGGCTCACCTCGTACCAGCAGGTCTCCGCGGCCTCCCGCTCCTGGATGCTGGACCTCTCCGGGGGCTGCGGAGGAGCCTGCATGCCGCGGTTCCAGGCGGGCGGGTCCTCGAAGAAGGTGTCGAGCTGCTCCAGGACGAAGTCCCGGGTCTGCGTGTCGACCGGGGTCAGAGCGTGCTCGACCAGCGTGACATCGCCGTACTGGGGCATGTCGGCGATGAGCCGGCGGGCCAGCTCCCCGGAACTCGAGGGGTCGGCCGCCGCGATGGTGCCGAGCGCGAAGCTCTGCGGCAGCCGCTCGGGCCAGGCGGTCATGTCGTCGGACGCCGAGGTGACCACCACCTCCCGGTAGCCGAGACCGTCGTACCCGGCGCCGGGCAGCCCGATCGTGTCGCCCGCCGCTCGGGCGACGGTTTCCAGCAGGGTTCCAGCGGCGTCCTCATCGGTGACGACCCAGGTGGGGTTGGGTCGGCCGGAGAAGATCTGAACGGTGACGCGAAGCATGACGCTGACCTCCGATGCGGGTGGCGATGCTGGGCCTGTATCGGCACAAACCGCCGCAGGCCCCTTGGTCCGAGTGTCACGCCGGCTGGTCCGGCTGACGCGCGGGGAGGACCGTCAGAGGTCCGTTCGGGTGTCGACGAGGGGGACGGAGAGATCGCAGCGACCCCAAAGCCATGGCCGACGTCACCGAACGTGACATCGGCTCGGCGGCACGTCCACCGTCAGTCTCCGTATCTGCTTCAACAGTCGTACGTTGAACGGAAATTCGTGTAGGTCCCGAGACGGAGGAGCGCGTGGACGACGCTCCCTTGCGTGAACAGCCCGTTGCCGCCCGGGCTGTTGGCCGCTTCACTTGCTCCGGCACGCCTTGCTGTATTGACCCGCAGGGCCACCTCGTCGTACGACGGCGTCATGCCCTGCGGTGATCGTCCCGCCCGGATGTCCGCCACCGCCTCCAGCGCCGCGCCCAGTGCCCTCCGGTACAGCAGTGAGCCGAGGCTGATCCGGCGGACGCCGGCATCGGCGAGGTGCGGGACGGGCGGGCCGCCGGGCGTGTAGAGGACGTTGAGGGGGACGTCCACGTGGCGCACCAGGGCGGCGATCCGCCGTAGGTCGGTGAGGCCGGGGACGAACACGCCGTCCGCGCCCGCCTCCCGGTAGGCGTCGAGGCGGTTGAGGGTGTCCGCGGTGTCGCCGTCGCCGAGCCAGTGGGTGTCCGTGCGGGCGTTGACGAAGAGGGCGGGTGCCGCCTCCTTGACCGCGGCGATTTTCGCCGCGTGCCGGGCGACCGGTCCGAGGCCGTCCTCCAGGTTGATGCCGACCGCTCCCACGGCGTGCAGCTCGCGCGCGAACTCCGCCACCTCGTCCGGGTCGTCGCTGAAGCCGCCCTCCGCGTCGACCGACAGCTGGAACGGTTCGGATCCCAGGGCGAACGCGAGCCTGAGCGTCTCCTCACGGGTCGCCGCCACACCGTCGGGCAGTCCGGCGACCGCGGCGACACCCAGGCTCGTCGTCGCGATCGCCCGGAAGCCCTGCCCGGCGAGGGCCCGGGCCGAGGCGTGGTCCCAGGCGTTGGGCAGCAGGAGGGGCTCGTCTTCGTGGTGGAGGTCGGCGAAGGCAGACATGGCGCCACGCTAGGCGCGGATCTTTTCGGCGCGGACCGAAACATGGCCTCCGAGTGCGCGGCAAGCTTCCCCGCCGCCACGACCCTGAGGATCGCCCGCCTCAAGCCGTGACGTCCACTCCCGACTCGGTCAGCAGGACCCGTGCCACGCCGCCGTCGCTCCAGCGGACCTCCAGTGCTCCGCCATCGTCCGCGCGTACGGAGACCGACTCCTCCAGCGGGGCCGGGTCCGGCTCGGCCGTCAGCCGGGCCAGGGCGACGAACAGGGTGGCGGTCTCGCCCACGACTCCGGTCAAGGAGTCCGTGAGCCCGATCGCCGGTACGAGTTCGGCCCGCAGGCCCTCCCCGGCCGGCCAGCCGGTCACCCGGACCGGCGTCCCGGGCTCCGCGCCCGTCACCAGATGCGCCCGCACCTCCGCGGCCCCGCGCGCCAGCACGGCACTCGTCACCCGCGCCCCTCCGCCCGCCGTATGCCGGGAGGCCACCCAGCCCTCGCCGACGCCCAGCGGTTCGATGCCGGTGCGGCTCGGGTCGTCGCCGACGATCACGCTGTTGTCGCCCACGGAGGGTGAGGAATCCGGGGCCGTCACCGTCGAGTACGCCAGCCGCGTGTAGTACGGGTCGTAGCGGACGTCCTCGCTGCCGTGGTTGTGGAGACGGACCACGCCGTCCGAACGGGTCGACTGGAGCAGCCAGTTGGGCGGTCCGACGGGGGTGACGGCGTCCGCGCGTTCGGCCGGGCCGGGTTCCTCCGGCGCCGTCCACACCTCGTGGTCCGCCGGGAGGAGCAAGCCGAGGAAGCCCTTGCTCGCCCAGTACGGGGAGGCCGGGCCCGAGTAGCCCTGGAGGACGGAGGCGTCGGGGCCGTGCCAGCCCAGGGAGAGCAGGCCCTTGTCGTCCACCGCGCCCCGGTCGAGGAAGTACCGCAGCGCTCCCGAGGCCAGGCGCCTGGTCTCCCCCGGGGGCAGCGGCGTACGGCCGGTCAGCGCGCCCAGCCACAGGGGGGCCGTCGTCGCGAAGCGGTACGTCAGGGAACGCCCCTGGCGCATTGGGGCGCCGTCGCCGCCGAACAGCCGGGCGTAGTCGGCGAGGTGGCGCGAGAGCCGGTCGCCGTACAGGTCCAGCAGGCGCTCGTCGCCTTCCAGCCAGGCGTGCAGCACCGGGTAGAGGTGCATGGCCCAGCCGTTGTAGTAGTCGAACTTGCGGCCGTCGCCGTCGGTGTACCAGCCGTCGCCCACGTACCACTGCTCGATGCGTTCCAGGCCTCGGTCGATCGCCGCGCGGGAGGCGTCCGGCTCGTGGCCGGCCTCGGCCAGGAAGCCGCCCACCGTGACGGGGAACAGTTCCCAGTTGCAGGGCCAGGCCTCGGCGGTGAGCGCGTCGCCGAGCCAGGCGGCCGTCCGCTGCCGTACGCCGTCGTCCAGCCGGTCCCACAGCAGCTCCCGCGTCAGGCGCAGGGCCAGCGCGATCGACGCCGCCTCCACCAGGGGCTGGCCGCGGTCCTCGATACGGGGCCAGACGCCCGAGACACCGGCGGCGAGGCCGGTGGCATAGCGCTCCAGGGCCTTTTCGTCGCGGCGGAAGGCGGCCAGCAGCAGGGTGCGGGCGTAGCCCTCCAGGCCGTCGGAGAGGCGGCCCGACCAGCTGGTCCGGTCGCCGGGCAGGTGGTACAGCGCGCGGTCCTCGGTGGCGTACGGCTCGACGGCGGTGAGCAGGGCGTCGGCCGCCGCCTCCCAGTGGGCGCGGGTGTAGCCGGTGAACGGAGACGTCGTGCCGTCGGCCGGAGGCAGGTGCATCGGTTCTCTTTCGTGTCTCTTTCGCGCGCGGGTTCGTGCTCAGACGCTTGGATCGGCCCGAACAGGCCGGACCCGGAGAGGCCGGAACAGGTCGGACCTGGAGCGCCCCGGTTCCGGTCGGGGCGCCCCAGGGGCTCTATCCCACCCGCACCTTGCCCTTCGGCACCAGTCGCTGGGTGACGAGTTCGTCGCGGACCAGGCCCGCGTAGGCCGTGGCACCGCGCACGGAGGTGTGCGTGTTGTCCCGCGCCTCGTTGTAGAGGTACAGCGCCTTCGAGCCCTCCACGCCCAAAGATTCCACGAGCGCCTTCGTCTTCGCGGTGAGGTCGATCAGCGGGATGTTCCGCGCGGCGGCGACGGAGCGAGTGACCGCGGGGTGGTCGACACCGAGGCCGTTGACCAGGAGCGCGGTTCCGTTGTTCAGCGTGCCGTCCGGGTTGAACCAGCGTCGCACGATGGGAGTGACAAGGACCGGCTGTCCGCCCCGCGCCCGGACGCCTTCCACCAGGGTCTCCAGGTTGGCCCGGTAGGTGGCCTCGTCCGTGGTCTTGTCGTTGTGGGCGAGCTGGACCAGGACCAGATCGCCGGGGCGGATCAGGGGCCGTACGGTGGCCCACAGTCGCGGGTTCCCGAGATACGAGACCGTACTCTCGCCGGAATCGGCGTAGTTGGCGACGGACACGCCCTCGCGGAGGTACTGGGGCAGCTGCTGGCCCCAGCCGGAGTAGGGGGCGCCGGGCTGGTCGCAGACGGTGGAGTCGCCGACGAGGAAGATCTGGCGGGTGTGCCGGGCGGGGGTGACCCTGATGTCGGCGAGGGCGGGGGCGGAACCGCCGATCCGCAGGTCGAGGCCGGGGGTGCCCTCGGGGCCGGTGGGCTCGCCCTCCGGGGTGCGGACGTTCACGGTGAAGCTACGGGTGATCCGGTCACCCGCCGGTGCGGCCGTCTCGGGGAGCAGGGCACGGCGGGTCTCGCCGCTGACGCTGGTGGCGGACGCGGATCCTCCCCCGAGCACTACCCGCACGTCGTACGTGCCCGGAGGGACATCGAAGTGGCAGGTGTCCGCGGCGCACTGTGCGAGGCCGGTATGGGCCTGTGCCGGTACGGACGGCAACGCGCTCCCCAGAGCCACCGCCGCCGCGACGGCGATGCTGAAACGTCTCACTCGGTGCTCCTCCCAGCGGACGACAAGACCTGGAGGTGGACCGTACCGCCCCGGACAAGCGCTTTCCAGGCCTCGAGCAGCATTCACGGGATGGACAACTTCACATGACCGAAAGCCCTTTCGCGAAATCGATTCAACTGTCACCCTCACTCCCACCCGAACTCCCCCCACCTCCCGAGGAGGCCCCCCATGTCCGGATCCGCGAACAGACCGGTCGGCCGCCGCGCCTTCGTCCTCGCCGCCGGCGCCGCCGCGGGCACGGCCCTCACCGGCACGGCTCACGCCGCCGCCTTCGGCTACAGCGACGACGGCTCGAACTACGTCGTCGACACCGGCGCCCAGCTGGTCTTCAAGGTCAGCAAGTCGACCGGCGACCTGACCTCGCTGGTCTACCGGGGCACGGAGTACCAGGGCTACGGCGGCATGAACTCGCACATCGAGTCCGGGCTCGGCGCCTCCACCGTCGGCATCAGGCAGTCCGGCTCGACGATCCTCGTCTCCGTCACGCACGGCACGCTGAAGCACTACTACGCGGCCCGCAGCGGCGAGAACAACGTGTACCTGTGGACCAACAAGGCCGACACGTCCGTCTCCGCGACCCGGTACATCGTGCGCGTGAAGAAGGGCGCGTTCCTCAACGACGAGCCCGACTCGTACACCTACGCACCGACCACCATCGAGGCCTCGGACGTCTTCAGGAAGTCCGACGGGCAGACCCGGTCGAAGCACTACTCCAAGCGGCGCGTCATGGACTACGACTACCTCGGCTGGTCCGCCGGCGGGGTCGGCCTGTGGATCGTGCGCAGCAACCACGAGAAGGCCTCCGGCGGACCGTTCTACCGCTCCTTGCTGCGCCATCAGAGCGCGGACGGCGGCGGCCTGTACGAGATCCTGTACTACGGCCAGAACCAGACCGAGGCCCAGCGCTTCGGTCTCCAGGGCCCTTACGTCATCGCCTTCACGGACGGCGGGGCTCCCTCCTCGGCACTCTTCCCGGGCACGCTGACCACCCCGTGGGCCGACGCGCTCGGCATCGCCGGGTACGTGCCGGCGAGCGGCCGGGGCAAGGTGGCGGGCGTCGGGATCTCCGGCCGGAACACGGCCTACCCGTACACCGTCGGGCTGGCCAACGCGGCGGCGCAGTACTGGGGTTCGGCGCGTTCCTCGGACGGTTACTTCTCCATCGCGGGCGTGTTGCCGGGGACGTACACGCTGACCGTCTTCAAGGGCGAGCTGGCGGTGTACACGACCTCGGTGAGCGTGTCGGCGGGCGGGACGACCACCCTGAACACGATCGCCCTGCCGTCCTCGAACGACCCGGCGGGCGCGAGCGCGATCTGGCGGATCGGCGACTGGAACGGCACGCCGGGCGGGTTCAAGAACGCGGACCTGATGACGTACGCGCATCCGTCGGACGTACGGGCCGCTTCCTGGACCGGGAACGTGGTGATCGGCAGCGGCGGGGAGACGGCGGCCTTCCCCTGCTACCTCTGGAAGGACGTCAACAGCGGCATCCTCGTGTACTTCAGGCTGACCGCCGCGCAGGCCGCCGCCGCGCACACCCTGCGCATCGGCGTGACGACGGCGTACGCGAACGGCCGGCCCCAGGTCACCGTCAACGACAGCTGGACCTCGGCGGTCCCCTCTCCGCCCACCCAGCCGAACACCCGGTCGCTGACCAACGGTTCGTACCGTGGCAACAACCACACGTTCACGTACAACGTCCCGGCGTCCGCCTGGAAGACGGACACGAGTCAGTACAACGTGCTCAGGATCGACGTGGTGAGCGGGTCGGGGGCGGCCGGTTTCCTCAGCGCGGGGACGGCGATCGACGCAATCGATCTGCTGGCCTAGGAGCCGTCGGGGGTTGTCATGTCCCGCGCGTCCACTGCTGGTTGGTTCCTCCGTTGCACGTGTATGTGATGAGGGCGGCGGAGTTGGCGGTGGACGCGCCGTTCACGTCCAGGCACTCGCCGGTGGCGCGCGACTTGACGTTCACGTACGAGCCGGTGGTGGTCAGCGACCACTGCTGGCTCGTCGCGGAGGAGCAGTTCTCCTGTGTGACCGTGCTCGCGTTCTCCTGCACGCACAGGGAGCTGTTCCTGACCAGCAACTGGTAGTAACCGCTTCCGACGGCCTTGAACCAGTACCTCTGGTTGGTGCCGCCGTTGCAGTCGTACTGCTTGAGTTGGACACCGGCCCAGAGCGACTGGCTCGTGACGTCCGCGCATTTGGAGGAGTGGCGGGCGATGAGGGTGTTGTACGTGGCGCTGGTGCCCGAGACGGTCCCGGCGGCCGTGTCGACGGTGACCTCGGGCGACCAGGACATGGACATGGTGGTCGAGTTGGAGAAGGTCAGCGGCAGCCACACGTACCGCGAGTCGTTGACGGTCCCGCCGAAGGAGTTGCCCCAGCGGTCGCCGAGGTAGAGGTACGAGGTGCCCGAGGTGCCCTGCACGGGCAGGACGAACGCGGTCTGCGAGCCGTAGGTCGTCGAGTCGCCGACGTTCTTCATGGCCGACCAGGGTCCGGCGATGCTCGTGGCAGTGGCGTACTGCTGCTGGTTGGGGTTCCAGCCCGTGGCGCCCGAGGTCAGCATGAAGTACACGCCGTTCCGCTTGAACAGGGCGGGGGCCTCGCGGTGACCGCCGGGCCAGGGGTTGGCGACCAGGCTCGCGATGCCGGTGTAGTCGGCGGTGAGGCGGTAGATCTGGAGGTCGTAGTTCTCCCGCGCGGCGGAGATCATGTACCCGGCGCCGTCGGTGTCGACGAAGACCGTGATGTCCCGGGACATGTGCTGGCCGAGCGGCCGGAAGCTGCCCTTCCAGGTGTAGTTCCCGTCGACGGTGTCGGAGACGGCGACGGCCGCGCGGGCCTCGCTGTAGTCGGTGCCGTTCTCCTTGTGCATCCACATCACGAACTTGCCGGTGGACGCGTTGTACATGACCTTGGGCCGCTCGATGTTGGCGGTCGCCAGCTCCGGGTCACTGGCCTCGGTCAGGACGTGGTTGCGGAACTCCCAGTTCTTCAGGTCGGTGGAGCGGTAGGCGTCGACGTACCGGAAGGTGTTGTCGGCGTTGCGGTGCTCACCGAACCAGTAGTAGTAGGAACCGACCTTGAGGACTCCGCCGCCGTGCGCGTGGACGGGGTTGCCGGAGGTGTCCGTGAACTGGGTTCCGTTGGTGATGGTCTGGGGCGCGGCCTGGGCGGGTCCGGCGGTGGCGAGGGCGCCGAACATCCCCAGGCACAGGGCGAGGAGGATGGCGTAAGCACGTCTCATCTCACTCACCTGCCGTGGCCGTGTCGGCGACCGGGACGCCGAAGTCCGGGGTGCCGTCCGCCTTCCAGCCGAGCTTCTGGACGCGGGTGTGGCGGTTGGGGTCGTTCAGCGGGTCGCCGTTGATCTCCTTGTACTGGCGGGCGTGGTACACGAGGACGTCGGTCCGGCCGTCCTCGGCGACCGTGAAGCAGTTGTGGCCGGGGCCGTACTGCTTGGTGGTGTCGTTGCTGGTGAAGACCGGGGTCGGCGACTTGGACCAGCTGATCGGGTCCAGGAGGTGGCTGTCCGCGTCGGCCGTCAGCAGGCCCATGCAGTAGTTGAAGTCGGTGGCGCTGGCCGAGTACGTCATGAAGAGGCGGCCGTTGCGCTTCAGCACGTAGGGGCCTTCGTTGACCTTGAAGCCGATGCGCTCCCAGTCGTACTCCGGGGTGGAGAGCCGCACCTGCGGGCCCTTCAGGGTCCAGGGGTTCGCCATCTCGGAGAGGAAGATGCCGGTGTTGTTGTCCATGCCGGGCTCGTGCTGCGCCCAGGCGAGGTAGCGCTTGCCCCGGTGGGTGAAGGTGGTGGCGTCCAGGGAGAAGGTCTCCCAGGCCGTCTTGACCTGGCCCTTCTCCACCCAGGTGCCCTTGAAGGGGTTGGGGTGGGCGTTCTCCAGCACCCAGATGCGGATGGCCCAGACGTCCTCGGCGGGCGCGGAGGCGAAGTAGATGTACCACTTGCCGCCGATGCGGTGCAGTTCGGGCGCCCAGATGTGCGCGCCCATGTTCCCGGTCGGGTGGGCACGCCAGATGACGGACTCGGCGGCCGTGCCGAGGCCGTTAAGGGTGCGGGAGCGGCGCAGGATGATGCGGTCGTACTCGGGGGCGGTGGCGGTGAAGTAGTAGAAGCCGTCCTTGTGCCGGTGGATGTGCGGATCGGCGCGGTTGCGGACGAGCGGGTTCACGAAGGGGGCCGGCTTGGGGTGCCCGGCCGGGGCGGCCTGTGCCACGCCGGGAACGGCGGGAACGGCGGCCAGGGCGCCGGCGGCTGCGGCACCTTTCAGCAGCAGTCTGCGGCTGGGGGATTCGGGCAGAGCGTGGTCGCGGTCGCGGCTCATGCGGGGGGCTGCCTCTCACTGGCGTTGACTGATATTTCGAACACCATCTGTCATTACGAACGCCGAAAAGGTAAGGGTGTGTCACGGGGAGGTCAACGGGTCTGACGGGACGAAGACGGGCGGCAGTCGCCGATTTTCTGTTATCGGCCGCTCTCCCCCACGTCTCCGCTCATGTGCGCAGCCTCACCCACACCACAGCAGCGGCCCTGGGCGTCCTCGCGGCGGTCGCGTCCCTCGTCACCGCTCCCCCGGCGGCGGCCGCCGGTCCCCGGGACGTCACGAACGCCGTGCTCGCCGGCCGGGACGTGACGCTCACCGGTGACACGGCGGTCACCGTGCCGCCCGGGACGACGAGGTACGACGGCGTGTTCCGGGGTGAGGGCACGCTCACCGTGCGTGGCAGCGGAACACTGATCCTCACCAGGGACAGCGACTTCACGCTGCCCCGCTCCCGGCAGCGGCAGACCGTGCGGACGCTCGGCGGCAACCACCCGTATGTGACCGTGGCCCGCCCGGACCCGCCCGCGATCACCGTGGAGCGTGGGGCGACGCTCCAGTACGGCGACGGCGGCACGTCCGGGCTCATCGGCCATTTCCCCTACGGCACCCCGGCGTTCCGGCTCAACCAGGACAACATCCGGGTCGACGGCACCCTGCGGCTCGCCCTGAAGAGCGCCTACAACCTGGGCACCATCAGCGGCTCCGGGCTGATCACCCAGCCGCGTTTCCTCTGGGGCACCTGGGACCTGTCGGGGACCCACTCCTTCTCCGGGGTGATCGACAACGGCACACAGGCGAACGCCGGCCGGCCGGAGTACGCGACCTCGCTGCCCCGCGTGCGCAAGATCCTCAACCAGGGCACCTGGACGGTCGACACCCCGCTGGGGCGGACCGTCACCATGGGCATGGACTTCTACCAGCGCGAGTACGGCAGCGACATCAACGTCCAGTCGCGGCCGGGCAGCGAGGTCGTCCTGGCCGGGCAGTACAGCTGGTCGGACCGGGACGGCGACACCGACCCCTCGCTCAGCGACCCCGCCCTGAACTGGACGCCCGCCCGCAAGAACGTCAACAAGCGCGGCACCAACATCAAGGGCGCGAACGTCCGGTGGGGCGACGGCACCACGAACAAGATTTTCATGCCGGGCACCGCGGAAACCGTGTACATCAACCTCCTCGCGGCCCGGGAGCGTTCGAAGCTCACCTTCGACTACAACGGCCCCGTGACGCTCGGCGCCCCCATCGGCGGCGGCCGGTTCCACGACACGCTCTCCGCCCCCGGCGCCGGCGACATCGTCATCGCCGGAACCCCCGGCAACGACGTCACCTTCGCGGCCGTCCAGTACTACGACGGCTCCACCACGGTCGAGAAGGGCGCGGTCCTGCGCCTGGGCAGCGGCCAACGGGGCGGCGACGGCGGCCTGTACACGCGAGGCGCCCGCTCCGAGGTCGTCAACAACGGCTCGCTCGTCCTGCGTAACACGGACAGGCCTCTCACCCTGTCCCGCGTCGGCGGCAGCGGCTCGCTCACGCAGTCGGGCGCGGCCACGACGACACTGACGGGCGGCTCGGTGACGTACACCGGGACGACCACGGTCTCCAGGGGCACGCTGGCCCTGCGCCGGGGCGCCACGCTCGCGCGGAGCAAGGCGATCCGGCTCACTTCGGCCGGAGCCCGGCTGGACCCGGGCGGGGCGGGCCTGCACATCTCGACCTCTCTCACCGGCAAGGGCACCGTCCGAGGGGCGGTCACCAACGAAGGAACCATCACGACCGGGCTCACCGTCGACGGCGCCTACACGCAGGGCGCGAAAGGCTCCCTGCTCCTGCGGGACAAACCGCTGAAGGTGACGGGCGCGGTACGGCTGTCCGGAGAGCTCGACGTGTCGGCCGCCCGCGGTCGGCCCACTCGTGTGATCCCCGTGCTCGACAACCGGGGCCGCTCCGAGCCCTCGGGAACCTTCACCGGTCTGAAGGAGGGCGCCCGCCTGAAGCTGGCCGGCACCGCCTACCGCATCAGCTACCGCGCCGGTGACGGCAACGACGTCGCCCTGACAGCGGTCAGCGCCGCCCCGAGCCCGTCCCCCACCGCGCCCGGCCCGCCCGCATCCGACGCGGTGACGCCGCGCAGCGCCGGCGCGTCGGAGAACGTCGGCTTCGGCTGGTGGCCCTACGCGCTCGGACTGGCCCTCGTCGTCAGCCTCGCCGTACCGATGGCCACGCGACGCGGGCGGGGCCGGCGGCGCGGCGGCCGGCACACGGGCCGTGCGCGGCAGTGAGGTTCACACCTCGGACTCGCCCCACAGCGTGACGGCCGCCTCGTCGCCGACCGAGACCTTGCCGGGCCGGAGCACCGCGTACTTCGTGCCGAAGGCGATGCCGCCCTCGGACGCCCGCCGGTAGGCGGCGAGGGTGCGCAGGGGTTCCGGGCCCGCCCTGGTTCCGGAGTGCTGGTCGACCAGGGTGACCGCGCAGCGGATGGCGAGCTTCCCATACCCCAGTTCGGTGTCGCCGATGCGGATGCGGTGGGCGCGGTCCTCGGTGTGGGGGTCGTCCCAGCCGTCGAGCACGAGGTTGGGGCGGAAGCGGTCCATGGGCAGCGGGCGTGCACCGCGCTCGGCCAGTCTCCGGTTGAGCAGGCCGAGGGTGGAGCGGGAGATGACGTGCAGGGCGCAGCTGTCGGCGTATCCGGAGGTGCCGGGTGTCATGCCGTCGGTCACCCGGTCGTGCTCCGGCGGTACGCGCACGAGCCGGCTCGGGGCGCCGAGCACGTCCGAGAGCCAGGCGGCTGCCGCATCGCCCTGGTCGATGCCCTGGTAGGGGGTGCCGAACAGGTCGACCTGCTGCCGGGGGCCGGAGGTGTCCACCCGGAGGTGGAGGGCCTCCAGTCCTGGTGCCCGGAGCGTGAGTCGCGACCCGTCGGCGGTGATGGCGGGCCGGACGAGGGCCAGCCTGGGGTCCCGCCGCTGCGTCCGGTACACGCCCTCCTCGCTGACGACCATGAAGCTGCGGTCGTGTGCCAGTCCGGCGGGGGTCAGCAGCGCCTCCTGGACCTGTGTCCCGGCGCACCCCTTGAGGGGGTAGTACGTCAACTCGACCACACGGGCCATGATTTTCTTTCCCTCCTGCTGCCTGCCTGCCGTCAGCGTCCGCTGGGTGCCTCGGGAAAGCCGAGTCGGGGAGCCAGCAGCCGTGCCTCGGCCGCCCAGTCGGCGAGGAAGGCGAGGGTCAGGCCGCGTTCGCGGTAGCGGAGTGCGGCGGGGACGGTGCCCGTGCCGCCGTACCCGACCTGCTCGTCGTCGGCCCGGGCCAGCATCAGCGCGGTGAGCCAGTCGTACTTCACCGCGGAGGCGCACACACCGAGCCGTACGAGTCGTTCGTCGCCGTGCCAGCCGCTCTCGCGCAGGCCGTGCACATAGGCGTCATAGGCCGCCTTGGCCAGGCCGGGGAGATCGGCGGCGGGGACGAACAGGTCGAAGACGGAGTCGGGGAGGTAGTTGCCGAGGTCCTCGCCGAGCGCGCCGTCGCCGGCGAACGCCCAGTCGACCAGGACGCTGTCGCGGCCGTCGGAGCGGACGTTGGCCGGCCACTGGTCGAGGTGGCAGAAGGTGCGGGGCAGGGACTCCATGACCGTGAGGAACCACTCGCGGTCGTGGTGGAGGCGGACCATGTCCGCGCGCAGGCCCGCCGGGAAGTGCTCCCGGACCAGGGGGTGACGCCAAGCCTCGTCGTCGTCGAGCAGGTCCTGGCCCGTCGTCTTGCCGGTCGTGTAGTCGCGCAGGAAGCGCTGGGACAGCCACGGCTGGTCCTCCCCCGCCCCCACCGCGCCCTGTGCGGCGCCGAGCCGGTGGGCGTGCTCGACGTGCCGGGCGAGCGGCCAGGCCGTCGCGGGTGCGCCGGGCACGTCCTCCAGCCACAGCGCCACATCGCCGTCGGGGCGTTCGACACAGGCCAGCAGCCGGGGCGCGCGGATGCCGTGCCGCCGCCAGACCTGGGCGAGCCCGGACCCGTAGACGTACGCCTCGCGGCGCCAGAAGTTCCAGTGCCGGGGGTCGTTGGAGGCGGACCAGGCGACGCTGGTCTCCTTCGTCCGCGTCAGCACCTTCAGAACGGCCGAGCGGTCGCCGGCCGTGACCCGCCACACTCCGGCCGTGACGCCGTTGTGCGGGTTGTGCGTGAGCGGCTCGAACACCGCCCTCCCGGCCGGGACTCCCAGGACCTCACGGATTTCGGCATCAGCGACAGCGACCTCGGGCATCCCCCGATGCTATGCCGAGGCCGCCGCCGTGTCCTTGCGTCCCCTGAGCCACACGTACACGGGAATCCCGGCGAACAGGAACAGCACGCCCTGGTAGACGGCCGCGTATCCGGCCCCGGCGATCAGCCAGAAGGAGAAGCCGAAGGAGAGGACGGCGACGACCAGGTCACGGGCGAGTCCCGCGGGGCGATGGGGGCCCCTCCCGCTCGAGCGAAGCCGAGAGTGGGGGAGTTCGCGGGTGCCGCGTGCCAGCCAGTACAACTGGGCCGCCGCCGACAGCAGATACGGCACGCAGCCGGTGAACGTGGTGATCAGGACGAGGACGCGGAAGGTGGTGTCCGGGCCGGCCGTGTAGTTCAGGGCGATGAGGAGCGTGCCGAGGACCGCGCAGGCCCACACGCCGAAGCCGGGGACGCCGCCCTTGCCCAGCCGCGCGAACGGCGCCGGGAAGAGACCGTCGCGGGCGGCGGCGTACGGCATCTGCGCGGCCATGAGGATCCAGCCGTTGAGGCAGCCGGTGATCGAGGCGACGGCGACCAGGGCGATGGCGGTGCCGCCCCAGGAGCTGCCGGTGACGGCGTTGACGGCGTCGGCGAACGGGGCGCCCGAGTCGACGAGCCGGTCGTGCGGGACCAGTCCGAAGACGGCGACCGTGCCGAGGATGTAGACCAGGGCCGAGGCCAGGGTGCCGAGGACGCTCGCCCGGCCGACCGTGCGCTCCGGGTCGCGGACCTCGCCCGCGCTGACGGCGGCCGACTCGACCCCGAGGAAGCTGTACAGCAGCAGCGCGGCGGAGGCGGCCAGCGCCCCCGAGACGCTCTGTCCGGAGGCGTTGAACGGGCCGAAGTTGTCCGCGTCGACGAAGAACAGGCCGATCGTGGCGAGCAGGAGCAGCGGTACGAACTTCAGGATCGTCGAGACGACCTGCACCGTGCCGACCCACCGGGTGCCCGCGAAGTTCGCCGCGGCGGGCAGCCACAGGGCGGCCATGGCTACGGCGGCCTGCAGGGCGTGGTTGCCGTGCAGGGGTATCAGGACGTCGACGTAGCCGACGACCGCGACGGCCAGGGCGGCGATGCTGACCCAGCACATCGTCCAGTAGGACCAGGCCGACAGGAACCCGGCGAACTCGCCGAACGCGTCACGCGGGTAGACGTAGAGCCCGCCGGTGACCGGGCTTCGCCGGGCCAGCTTGCCGAAGAGCAGCGCGAGCGCCACGGCTCCCACCGAGAGCACGACGAACGCGAGCAGGCTGATCGTGCCGTAGGGCGCGACGGTGGCGGGCAGGGCGAAGATGCCGCCGCCGATGATGTTGCCCATGACGAGGGCCGTGGCGGCGGCGAGGCCGAAGGTGCGGCGGGGAGCGGGGGCCGCCGCGGTGGCCGGTTCGGCCGACTCGGCGGGCTCGGCGGCCTCGGTGGGGCTGGGGACGGTCATGAGGGTTCCTGTTACAAGCGGAGGGGGAGGGTCCTGATCGTAACCGCCATCCCACATGGTGGTCGATCTGTTCATGTGCTGGACACAATCGGCTGGGGTCCGGGGCCGGATCTCGATTACGGTCGTTCGTATGACGAGCACCATCACCCTCGCCGAAGCCCTCGCCGCCGGAACGGTCGTCCTCGACGGCGGCATGTCCAACCAGCTCGAATCGGCCGGGCACGACCTGAGCGACGAACTGTGGTCGGCGCGGCTGCTCGCCGAACAGCCGGAGGCGATCACCGAGGCGCATCTGGCCTACTTCCGGGCGGGCGCGGACGTGGCGATCACCGCCAGCTACCAGGCCACGTTCGAGGGCTTCGGAAAGCGCGGGATCGGCCACGACCGGGCGGCCGAACTCATGGCGCTCAGCGTGGAGTCGGCACGGGAGGCGGCTCGCCGGGCGCGTGTCTCCCGGCCCCTGTGGGTGGCGGCCTCGGCGGGGCCCTACGGTGCGATGCTCGCGGACGGCTCGGAGTACCGGGGCCGCTACGGGCTCACGGTCGACGAACTGGAGCGTTTCCACCGCCCGAGGCTGGAGGTGCTGGCGGCGGCTCGCCCCGACGTCCTCGCACTGGAGACGGTCCCGGACGCCGACGAGGCCGCCGCGCTGCTGCGGGCGGTGCGCGGGCTCGGGGTGCCGGCCTGGCTGACGTACTCCGTCGCCGGCGGCCGCACGCGTGCCGGGCAGCCGCTGGAGGAGGCCTTCGCCCTGGCCGCCGACGCGGACGAGGTCATCGCGGTCGGCGTGAACTGCTGCGCGCCCGAGGACGTGGACGCCGCCGCCTCGACCGCGGCCCGGGTCACCGGCAAGCCGGTGGTCGTCTACCCCAACAGCGGCGAGACCTGGGACGCCGAGGCCCGCGCCTGGACCGGACGTTCGAGGTTCACGGCCGGCCAGGTGACGGGATGGCAGCAGGCCGGTGCCCGGCTGATCGGCGGCTGCTGCCGGGTGGGGCCGGAGGCGATCTCGGGGATCGCGGGAACGCTGGGCCTGGCCTAAAGGCCCGCGTGCCCGCGAAGTCCCGCCGCGCCTGCCCGCGAGGCCCCGCCTGCCCGCGAGGCCCGGCACCGGTCCGCGCACACCCCTCCTCCCCGTCCTGCTGCGCTGCTAGCCTCCGCATGGGAACCGGTTGCCATGGTGTTGCCGCAGGTGCCCGGGAGAGACGAGGCAGGCATGACGAGGAAGAGCGGGGACGCGAGCCGCAGCACCATCCGTGACGTGGCGCTGCGCGCGGGCGTCTCGGCGTCGACGGTGTCCCGGGTGCTGGGCGGCGTGTATCCGGTGAGCGCGGCGACGCGCGGGAGCGTGATGCGGGCGGTCCGTGAGCTGGACTATGTGGCCGACGCGAGGGCGAAGGCGATCGCGGGTGTCGGCACGCCCACCCTCGCCTTCGTGCTGGAGGACATCACCGGCCCGTCGTTCGCGCACATGGCCCACGGCGTGGAACGCGAGGCGACCCGGCTCGGCCATCTCTGCCTGGTGTGCAGCACGGAGGGCGATGTCCGGCAGGAGCTGGAGTTCGTCGAGATGATGCGTGCCCAGCGGGCCGCCGCGGTGATCCTGGTCGGCGGCAGCGCCGACACCCCCGAGTACCGCGAACGCACCCATCGCATGGCGGACTCCCTCGCCTCGGCCGGTTCCCGCCTGGTCCTGTGCGGCCGGCCGCCGCTGGACCCCGGCGCCCCGGTGACGGTCATCGAGTACGACAACGAGGGCGGCGCCTACACCCTGGTCGCCCATGTGCTCGCCCAGGGGCACCGCCGGGTGCTGTTCCTCGGCGGCCGGGCGGACCACACCACGGCCCTGGGCCGCGAACGCGGTTACCTCGCCGCGCACCGGGCCCGCGGCCTCACCCCCGACGAGTCCCTCGTCCTGCACGGCGACTTCACGCGGGACGCGGGCCACCGCCTGATGCGGCAGGCGCTCGAGGACGACCTCGGCTTCACGGCCGTCGTGGCCGCCACCGACATGGTCGCGGCGGGCGCCCTCACCGCCCTGCACGAGGCGGGCCTGTCCGTCCCGGGCGACGTCTCCCTCGCCGGCTACGACGACATCCCCTTCGCCCGCGATCTGCACCCCGCACTGACGACGGTCCACGTCCCTTACGAGGAACTGGGCCGTCTCGCCGTCCGCACGGCCCTCGAACGCGCCCCGGGCGCCGCGGACGAGCACCTGCTGCTGGGCACGCACGTGGTGGTACGCGATTCGGTGGGCCCGCCCCCGGATCGGTAACTCCCGGGGGACATACCGCTGTTGTCGAAACCCCGGTCGGGGCGGAGAATCTCAAGACCCTCCGCGCCGACCGCGGACGGCGCTGGTGGCGGCGCGGCCACTGAGGGACGCGCGCGCCGAGTTCGCGGAGGCCTGCCGGGGCGCTACGCCTGCGACGTCGCGGCGGGCGCGGAGGCGGGAACCGGCGATGCCGGGGCCCCGCGCCCGTGCTGGGAGTACGACAGGACGCCGGTGAGGACGATCCTGAGGACCTCGCGCAGTTCGATGTGGAGGGGCACGCGCCCGCCCGGGTCCTGTGACCAGCGGTAGAGCAGGCCCAGATAGGAATCACGGAGGATGTTGCCGACCCGCATCGGGTCGATGTCGAAGCTGACCTCCCCGCGCTGGCGGCCGGCTTCGATGATGTTGGCGAAGACCTGGCCAGCGTAGGGCTCCTCGAGGAGGGGCTGCCCGGCCTTCACCCAGGCCTGGAGCATGGCGGCGGTGATCTCGCGCTCGGACTCGTTGAACTCCGCCAGCGCCGCCATGCACCGCTCCAGATGCACCGTCACATCGTCGTTGCGGGACTTCATCGACTCTTCCATCGCCAGCTCCAGGCGCCGCTTCCGGGCCTCGGCCCACGCGGTGACCAGGTCTTCCTTGCGCTGGAAGTAGTTGAAGAAGGTGCCCCGGGCCACGTCGGCGTGCTCGGCGATCTGGTCGATCGTGGTGCCGTCGTAGCCCTGCTCCGCGAAGAGGGTCAGGGCGGATGTGTAGATGCGGTCCCGCACCCGCTGCTTGCTGCGCTCTCTGCGCCCGAGGGGGCGGGCAGGTTCAGAGGCCATGTGCTTCCTCGCCTTCTCACGTCGTTGTGCGGGCTCCCCCTGGCCCCCAAAAATTATACCACGGTACATCTATGAGTCATGGTCTTGGTTTGCCATGACGTCAGGGCCCGGACGCCACGGAAGCGGCGATCACACCGATGGGTTCGCGGCCCAGCAGCCGGGTGGCGGGTATGTCGACACCCGCCGTGCGGTGCAGTCGCACCCTGAGCTCGGTCGCCAGCAGGGAGTCCAGCCCCAGGGTCCGCAGCGGCCTGCGGGGATCGAGCCGGGTCGCCGAGAGGCCGAGCACGGTGGCGGCCTGCTTCAGGACGTCGTCGGCGGCGAGACCGGGCCCGGGGGCGGCGATCGCGGGCGGGGCGGTCGTCGCGGCGGGAGCCGGTGCCGGGTCTTCTGCCGCCCTGACCGCGTCGGGCGCCTCGCGGGCGGGGCCGACCGCTCGCTCGCGCAGGCGTATGTCACGGAACTCCGCGATCAGATGGCCGTCCTCGGCCGTCAGCCACACATCGCAGCGGGCGTCGTCCGTACCGTCGCCGGGCGTGAAGCGGGCCACGCACCAGTGGTCCCGGCCGACCGCCTCCTCGTCCCGGACCAGGACGCGGCCGAAGGACACCGGCACATAGCCGTCCGGCCTCCCCCCTGCGCCCGTGGAGTGCGGCCACGCGGCGAGCATCGTCAGAAGCCCGGCCTCGAGTCCGGTCGCCCCCGCCCCGGCGCGGCGCATGCGGGCCACCGATTCGCCTTCGGAGCACCACAGTTGGGCCACGGTGCGCAGCGAGGCGTCGACGGTGTAGCCGCGGCCCTGGGCGCGGCGGTAGAACTCGCCCGCCGGCACGTACGAGGTGCACCGGGTCAGGCCGGCGTCCAGCAGCTCCCCGCCCTGCCGCTCCGCCGCTCCGCTCCCGCCGGCCGCGCGGAACCTGCCCGTCATACACAGCTCGCCGTCCCGGGCGCCGTCCGTGGTGCGCGCCACGGTGACGGTGAACACGAAGGTCCCCTCCCGCGCGGCCGGCGCCAGGCTCACACGTACCGCGGCGTCGCGCGCCCGCTCCAGTTCCAGGGGCCGGCTCCCGAACTCGACGTCCTCCAGCACTCCTTCACCGCATGACGCGATGCCGCTCGCCGCCCGCAGGACGGCCTTGAAGTAGAGCACCGGCGGTACGGCGGCCGCGCCGCCTCGGGTGCGGACGCTCTCCCCGAGGTCGTCAAGGCCCAGCTCGCGCAGCTCGATCTCGCGTACGTGCTCGGCCGGCCCGGCGGGCGTCGCTGCGGGAGCAGGGTCCTTCCTGAACTGTTCCTGGTCCCAGGCGTACGTCGGCAGCGGGACGTGGGGTGCGGTCCCCTGGAAGAAGCGGCCGAAGTCGACGCGTCCGCCGTGCGAGAAGAGCTGCCCGAGCGCCCGGGTGATGTTCTCGCCGTCGTCCTGGTGGCGCTTGAGGGTGGCCACGGCGGCGGGTGCGGCGCCCTGCTCCGCGAGGACCGCCGCGACGGACTGGACGAGGATCGGATGTGGGCCGACCTCCAGGAACACCGTCTCCTCCTTGGCGGCCGCCCGCACGGCCTCGACGAAGCGCACCCGCTCGCGAAGGTTGTCCACCCAGTAGGCGGCGTCCAGCTCGGGTCCCTCGACCGGCTCGCAGCGGGTGGTGGAGAACATCGCGGTGCGGGCGGGCAGCGGGGCGAGGTGGGCGAGTGCGGCGGCCAGGTCGTCCCGCAGTTCCGCCATGTACGGGGAGTGGGAGGCCACGTTGACCTTGACGTGCCGGCTCTGCACCCCTTCGGCCTCGAGGCGTTCGGCGATGCGCCGCAGAGCGCGGGCGTCCCCGGCGAGGACCGTACTCCTCGGGGCGTTCTCCGCCGCGACGCACACCGCGTCGCCGTAGGGCGCCACGACGTCCGCCGCGGTCAGCGCGTCGAGTTCGACGGCGAGCATGGCACCGCGCCCCGCCAGCCGCTGCATCAGGGAGCTGCGCCGGCAGATGACCGAGGCGGCGTCCCTGAGCGACAGCGCACCGCAGACCTGGGCGGTGGCCACCTCGCCCATGCTGTGCCCGATGGCGAGGCCGGGGTCGACCCCCTTGGCGCGCAGGAGCGCGGCCAGCGACACCTGCATGGCCCACAGCAGGGGCTGCACCACCGCGACGTCGTCGGGGAGTTCCGGCGGTGGGTCCTCGCCCTCGCCGGTCAGCAGGCGGATGACCGACCACCCCAGTTCCTCCCGGACGGCGGTGTCGCATTCGGTCAGGGTCTGCCGGAACACCGCTTCGGAGGCGAGCAGGTGGCGCCCCATCCCGAGCCATTGCGAGCCCTGCCCGGGAAAGACGAAGGCGATCCTGCGGTCGCCCGCGAAACCGGCGTCGGCCGTCCCTCCGTCCGGGGTCTCCTCGCCCGCGGCCAGGGCGCGCAGAGCGGCGGCGAGTTCGTCATGGGTGCGGCCGACGGCCCACAGGCGGTGGGGGTGGGGGTCACGGCGCGTCGCGGCGGCGTGGCAGATGTCGCGCAGCGCGAAGGCACGCCCCTCGGCGCCCTCCAGGAAGGCGGCGTAGCGCGCGGCGAGTCGGCCGAGGGCCTCCGGAGTGCGGGCACTGAGCAGCAGCAACCGCGGTTCCTCACCGGCCGGGGCGGCCGGTTCCGGTATCGGCTCGTGGGCCGGTTCGGGCACGTACTCGCCGACGATCACATGGGCGTTGGTGCCGGAGAGGCCGAAGGAACTGACGCCCAGGAGCGCGGCCCGGCCGCCGGGCACGAGCGGGGTGTTGCGCGAGACGAGTTCGAGGGGGGTGCTGCCCCCGGCCAGGGCGGGGTGCGGTGTGCGCAGATGCAGTGATGCGGGGATGGTGCGGTGCCGGGCGATGAGCACGGTCTTGATCAGGCCCGCGATCCCGGCGGCGGCTTCGGCGTGCCCGATGTTGGTCTTGACGGAACCGATGAGCAGCGGGCGGGACCGCTCTCCCGCTGTCTCCTCGTCCAATACCTCGGCTAGGGCGCGCAGTTCGACGTCGTCCCCGACCGGAGTGCCGGTGCCGTGCGCTTCCACGTAGTCGAGCTGGTCCGGGGTGATGCCGGCGCTCCGGCAGGCGGAGCGGATCATCTCGGTCTGTCCGGACACGGCGGGCTGGAGCAACATGCCGCTGCCCTGGCCGTCGTTGGTGACGGCACTTCCCCGCAGTACGGCGAGGATCCGGTCACCGTCGCGCAGCGCGTCGGGCAGGCGCTTGAGCAGGACCGTCCCCACTCCTTCGCTGCGCACGAAGCCGTCACCCGAGGCGTCGGCGAACTTGCAGCGCCCGTCGGGAGCGAGCATGCCGCCCTGGGAGTAGGTGACGGCGTCGGACGGTGAGAGCACGGCGTTGACTCCCGCGGCGACGGCCATGTCGCTCTCTCCGGTCAGCAGGCTCT
Organism: Streptomyces sp. NPDC055506; assembly: GCF_053643595.1. Classification (NCBI taxonomy): domain Bacteria; kingdom Bacillati; phylum Actinomycetota; class Actinomycetes; order Kitasatosporales; family Streptomycetaceae; genus Streptomyces; species Streptomyces sp. NPDC055506. The sequence goes on from NZ_JBSHKH010000036.1 coordinate 66,381, forward strand.
GCCGGGCGAGATGCACGGCCACCAGGGACGAGGAGCACGCGGTGTCGACCACCAGGCTGGGGCCCCGCAGATCGAGGGCGAAGGAGAGGCGCCCCGCGGTCATCGTCCGCAGCCGGCTGCCCGCCATGCCGTGCACGTCCTGGAACCCCTCGGACTCCGCCAGGTCTCCGTACTCGGCGGTCGCCTGTCCCACGAACACGCCGGTACGGCTGCCCGCCAGCGAGGACGGGAGGATGTGCGCGTCCTCCAGCGCTTCCCAGACCACCTGGAGGAGAACCCGCTGCTGAGGGTCCATGGCCAGCGCCTCGCGCGGGGCGATGCCGAAGAAGGCGGCGTCGAAGCCGTACAGATCGTCGATGAACCCGCCGTGCCGCGAGACGGTCGTGCCCGGTTCACCGGGTTGTGCGGAGTGGTACCGCTCTACGTTGAACCGGTCCTCCGGTACGGGCGTGACGGCGTCGGTGTTGGCTTCGAGCAGTTGCCGGAACTCACGCACCCCACGCGCTCCGGGAAATCTGCATCCCATCCCGACGATCGCGATTTCGGGCATGCCGCCTTGCTGCACCAGGTCCCCCCTAAGTGATGTGGTGTCAGGATCCAAAAGTACACCAGAGACCAAGTTTGACTCCCGGTCGACTCCGTTAACACTGGGAGACGATCGCGCTACGGGCGACTTTTTGCCCGCTTCGTAAGGTTGGTGACCTGCCGTTACCTCCCGTAGGGCGCCGCACCCGCGAACGACACGGGTAGAAACATGGGCTACAGTCCATTGATAAACCGCTACACAGAAGCTCAGGAGGAGGACGGATGATCGCCAGAGTGCTGGGTCCCCTGCGCGTGACCATGAACGGTGTGTCGGTGGTCCCCACGGCGCTGAAGGCAAGGAAGCTCCTCGCCGTGCTCATCCTGAACCGGGGGCGTGTGGTGCAGCGGGCCGCCATCGAGCGCGAACTGTGGGGCCTCGACGTGCCCATGAGCGCCTCGACGGGCATCCAGAACTGCGTCATGCAGATCCGCAAGAGCATCGGCCGCGCCGTCGACGGCGGGCCCTCGGCCCGTCTCCCCAAGGAGACGCTGATCACCGAGGCCACCGGTTACCGGCTCGAGGTCCCCGGCGAACAGTTCGACATCGTCGGCTACCACCGGCTCGTCTCGGCGGCGGGAGAGGCGGAGGCCAGGGGCGACCTGTCCCAGGCGTCGGCCCAGCTGAACAACGCGCTCAAGCTGTGGCGGGACGCGCCCCTGGCCGATGTGCCGGCCGGGCCCGTGCTGCACCCGCACGTGCTACGGCTGGAGGAGGACCGCAAGGCGGTGCTGAGCCAGCGCGTCGGCCTGGACCTGCGGTTGCGCCGCTACGCCGAGGTGATCGGCGAACTGCACGCCCTCGTGGCCCTCAATCCCTACGACGAGGTGCTGCACGAGTACCTGATGCTGGCGCTGTACCTCTCCGGGCGCCGCAACGACGCGCTGGCGGCCTATCAGGGCCTGCGTGCCGCGCTGACAGACGGGATCGGCCTGGAGCCCTCGCACCGGCTGCGTCGCCTCCAGCAGCAGATCCTGAACTGTGACGACGCGTTGGAGCACACCTTCCTGGACGACCGCTCACCCCACCTTGTCGGGGCGTAGCGGCCCCGCCAGGTGAGCGGCCGTCAGGGTCGCCACGAGCTCTTCGAGCAGGACGCCCTGACCATACGGGGTGAAGGGGAAGAAGTGCCCGCCCTCGGCGAGCCGGGCACGGAACGGGCCCGAGGTGAAGCGGGCCCACAGCGGCAGCACGCCCGGCGGGACGAGCGGGTCGTCCGTGCCGGCCAGCGCGGTCACCGGCACGGTGAGCCGGAGGGGCTCCACGGCGCGCAGCGCGTCCCGCGCGAGTGCGAGGTCATGGGCCAGGACCTGCCGCGCCGGGCTGAGCGACGTATCGCGCAGGGCGTCGGCGGGCAGCCGGTGGGTCGCCAGGATCTCCGCCAACTCGGCTGTGGATCCCGGGTGTTCCGGGCGCGGTCGGCTTCGGGCGCCCGGTTGGGAACAGCTCACGACCACGCCGTCGCAGCGCGCGGCGCCCGCATGGGCGACGGCGAGCGCGAGCAGCCCGCCCAGACTGTGCCCGTAGAAGACGGTGGGGACGGGGGCGAGGTCGCGCAGTCCGCGGCCGATGCCCGACACGGCGGCGGTTACGGTCGTACGGGGTGCGAGGCCCGCGCGCCGCTCCCGTCCGGGCAGCGTGACGCCCACCACCTCCACCGTGTCCGGCAGTCCGGCCAGGACGCTCGAGTAGCGCTGCGGGCCCGCGCCGGCGTGCGGGAAGACGACGAGGCGGCTGTCGCGCCGTGCCGAGGGGCGCAGCACGTGCGTCCAGTCGTCGGAGTGGGGAAGCATGCTCATTCCTTGGCGGGTCGGCGCGGTGGTCACGCAGGACGCGGGCTCTCCGGGCCGGGAGCGTGTTCC